>JAWXAN010000082.1 GCA_034439475.1 Candidatus Zixiibacteriota bacterium | reverse complement strand
GTTGTAGAGGATTGAAGCGAACGGTATTTGAAATACTGTTTTAATAACCCAGCGAAAATTTGACTTTATATTTCACCCACACCGCAACCGGATGCCCATCCTTGAGTGCTGGATTGAACCTATTCTTATCTGCTACTGCGAGCGCGGCATCGTCAAGCGCTGTTGTGCCGCTCGACTTATATAGTCTCTTCTCTATCACTTTACCGTCTTCACCGACAAGTACGGTGACCCAGACTGCGCCTTGGATTTCGGCCTGACGAGCCAATCGAGGATAATCTGGCCCTTCTTCGTGAGTCATCTCAGCCTGGACATCGACTGGAACGAACTCATCAACGTCCGGATACTCAACGCCGTTGACCACAGTTCTTTGGCAGGGTCTTCGGTTTACCAGCTACCGACTCCGATATTGGCCTTGTCCGGTGCTGGAATATTGATGAGTGAAAGCCGACATAAGCCTGTCTGTCTTGCACCTCAAACTGAGGTTGTTGAGTTTTCGCCGCTGAGATTGCGGCTTGCTCAAATCCCATATCGGGCACAGAACAAAACACAGCCTGCGCCGAATCTGCAAACCCATAGCTATTCACAAACAGCCTGAGCAACACAGTCGCATCAGTTACTTTGCCGTACGCTTTGATAGGAAACGACGGCGCGACTACGGTTTTGACTATAACCATCGAATCTCGCAGAATAAGGTCGAACTGGTCAGAGGCGAGGTTCTCTTGCTTGTTTGAGTCGTCTGTAGAAATATTTTCTGCGATAGTTTCGTTAGCTATTTGAGCCGGAGGCTCGATCATAGAAGGGAAAACATATTTGTAATAGCCACTCAGAGTGTTCGCATCTATGTGCTTAGATCGAAACTTAGTGAGCATTGAAGCGTGAGCCGCCGCATGTTCAAAGCCCAATCCGGGTACGCTACAATGAATGACCCTAGAAGAGTCAGGTATACCGTTGCTTTGCAAATAAACTTTTACAACGACATTGGCATCATCAATCGATGAAAGACCCTCAATGGGATAAATTGGCGGAACTTTGAGACTTGGGCTTAACAATGAATCTTGTAGAATTATCTCAATTTGCTCAGCGGTCACACTATCAGGACGCGAACCAATAGCTGAGGCTGTCAATACAGATTCGGCATACTTCCCAGAATTGTTTGTAAAGGGCACTGTTGTATAAGCACGATATTCCAACTTTTTACCTTTATCTTCATAAATTGGAAAGAGAGCATTCTTAATTGCCTCTCTGGCCGATTCTTCGAAGCCGTACCCCTCATGAGAAGCGGAAATAATTTTGATGTTAATCACCTTTCCTCGCGGATTGATTAACATTCTTACATTTACATTGGCCACACCTGTTATGGTGGGTGCAGCCTCCGGAAACTTTGGTTCGAAAGGCGTCAACGGTTCAATGATCGGAGCATCAAGTCCAGGCGCAAGTTTCTCGGGTCCGGCTCCAAAAACGATTACACTCGTGCTCGCTGGGTCATAGAATATTATTGGATAATATCCTTCGTATTCAACTGGTCGAAGCCCGTCCCATTTGACTTTAAAATATATATCCTCTACTGACTCCTTAGCTTCTTCTTCAAATCCGTAACCTGGTTTGTCGCAATGGATAATCAGAATAGACTTCGCTTTGCCTTTCTTCCCTACGGTAACCTTAAGCCAGACAATTGATTTTAAGTCGTGAATTCTCCCTTCATGTGGATAGTGTACAATGGTGGTAAACGTCGATCTTAATATCGAATCCTTCGATGCTTCTTTCATCGGTGGTGGGACATCGCTTGTGATACTCACATACTGTGCGGAAGATCGAGGGGCTGTCAACATGCAAACTGTTAGAACAACGGCCAAGATTACGGTGATTCGCATACTTATCATGCAACCCTGCCTGTTACGAGTGACAAAGACAAGACTTTTCGTGCTTAACCAATGTAACATCAATTCTGACTCTGGGCAATCGAAAACCTCGTGTGGAATTGGGTCTTCGATGAAGATCGTTTTTTAGAGCTAAAACACACTTTTTTGATTGAACATATACTGAAAACGGGCTCAAGCATTTGTGTGTGCGAATCAACAGTCACGCAAAGCGGGAAGCTTCTGCTCAAGGGGATATTTATATATCTGATATGGGAGAAAGGGTAGGGAGAGCCTCGCACATAAAAGAGGGAAGTTTTGCAGTTATCGCAACTTTGAGAGGTGCCGCCGCCTGCAGTTTTGTAAGCCGGAGATTAGCCCCCCTACCTCGGCCCGCCTCCCCAATAATAAATTCCTTCGCGCCACTCATAATTGCAATCTTCGCAGACCTTCTGAATATACGCACCGGAGCGACCGCCCGTCCCCTGATAATATTCCCATCGCTCCCGAAACCGCCCATAGGCGCGCCAAAATCGAATCTGTGTGCTATTACATTCGGGACATATAACCACCGGAGTGTGGGCACCCGCGTTCGGTACATTCGGTACGATGTTGTCGTGTGAAGTCATACATGTGATTCGGTTCGCGAGGGAAAGGGAGTTGTTAATTCCACTCGCGAACCGAAATTATAACAAACTAAACATAGTGCTTAGACGTCTTCGCCTTCGTTATCCGCGATACCACCTGGTGTACGGTTGCGAAGTCCTTCGGGATTGTCTTCGCTACCACCGATGCTCCTGCCGCGTGATCCGCGGGTTCCGGTCTCGGTGCCTCTGAAACCGCCAGCAACATTATCAGAAGAGCCGCCTTTGAACTGTTGTTCTGCGAAATCCCTGAAATTCATCAGATCCTGCTCAAGTTTCTTTTCGGGATTATCGAATAACTTCGCGAAAGTTGTTCCGAATACACCTTTGGGTTCGTACGAAAGAAAGCATGTCACTTCGGTCTTTTCATTCGAGATTTCTTTGAAGCGGACTTCGCCAGTCGTCTTGATATCCCCTTCGACACTGCTCCAAGCGATTTTCTTGTTTGGTTCGAGACTTGTGATCATGGCATCCCATTCAATATCTTTGCCCATCGGGCCCTCGACGACCCAGTGGCTCAGCTTGTTGTCTTTCTTTGTCACCGATTTCACATTTTCCATGAACCGCGGAAAATTGTCGAAATGCTCCCAGAGTCCGTAGACCTGCGAGATGTTACCATTGACAATAATGTTTTTGGTATACTGCTCAGCCATAAATGCATGACCTCCGTTTTACGATTTCTTGTTTTGGTGGTAGAACGATCTGGACGTTCCAATGTGATATTTCATCTCAAGTTCAGTACCTCCGAAATACCATCATGAGACTTATACAACTTTACTGCTCTAAAGATAAAGAAAGGATCATCGAGCAGAACAATTAGCTCTTTTCATTCTTTTGTACACAAATCAGTAATCCTCAGCATACAGGCCAATTATCTCTTGACCTGTTCCATGAGTGTGCTCTTAATTGATGCCATGGAGCAACCATAAGAATTGAAGGCACAAGTAGATATGTATATTCCCAAGCAATTTCTTGAGACCGACACAAGCGAAATATCCCGATTCATCACCAATAATAGTTTTGCCACCCTCATAAGTTTCGGTGACGGTGTGCCAATAGCGACTCATCTTCCGCTCGAACTTGAGACAAGTGAGACGGGCCAGAAAGTCATTTCCGGACATATTTCTCGCGGAAATAAACAGAGAAAGAGTCTTGGCGATGGAAGCGAACTGCTTGCCCTTTTTACCGGACCGCACAGCTATATTTCCTCGAGCTGGTACAATCAAGTCAATGTCCCCACCTGGAATTATGTTGCCATACACATTTACGGAAAAGCAAGTATTGTCGAAGGCGACGCTCTTCGCACGATGCTTACCCGCCTCATGAGTAAGTATGAATCACCTTCCCTTCGACCGGCCAAGTTCAGCGATCTTCCGGAAGACTTTCTACGCACAGAACTCAAGGGAATTGTCGGCTTCGAGATGAGTATCGATAGAACTGAGGCCGCATATAAACTGAGCCAGAATCGAGATGACCGGGATTATCAGGCCATCATTGCGGAACTAAAAAAGATTGAAACTACCAATGCGTTGGACATTGCCCAGGAAATGGAAAAACGCCGCAAGTTGTAATCTATGGGAGCCAATCGAGCTCACTGGACTAACCGAATAGACCGCTTGAAAGGCTATTTCCACTCCAATACAGACCGTAATTCCTTGTTGGATTACCAATTGCGTTTTACTATGTTGAAGGCTGCCGTTTGTAGCGGCTGGAACAAAGTTGTATACATATGGTAAAAGACTCAATTATTGAGCGGAGGATACTTTCAGATGAATAGAGGCGCAATTAAAAGCCTTATAGGCGCCATTACAGTTTCGGCATTTCTTTTTGCGGGATGCAGCAAATCGGACAACAATGTTATCGCAGAGGTTGGAGACTATGAAATAACTCTGCAGGAACTGGATGACATGACGCGGAATGTCAATTTCAACTTTGGCACCGCAGATGAAGAATTTACGGCCAAGCGCAATGTTCTTGATTCGATTATTCACAGCCGCCTCCTTATCCAGGGAGCCTATGAGAAAAATATCGACAAGCATGAGGAGGTGGCCCGCGTAGTCTTGGCCAACAAGGACAAGTTTTTGCTCGATATGCTCTATGAGAAGCATGTTTCCTCCAAAGTCGATGTCACCGAAGCCGAAATTCGTGAATTTTATGACAATCTCGAATACACCATCCATGCCTATCAGATTCTCCTTCGGACCGAAGACTCAGCCAATTTGGTGTTTGAAAAAGTAAAGGCGGGCGAGAATTTCGAACAGCTTGCCTATGATTACTCCACCGATGCAACCGCAAAGCGCACGCGCGGCGATCTTGGGTGGTTTGAATGGGGCGCGACTGTCGATGAATTTCAAAGAGTAGCTTTCGCACTTCAGCCGGGCGAAGTCTCGCCGCCGATCAAATCCCGATTTGGGTATCATATTATCAAACTTATCGACAAAAAAGCGAACGCTAATCGAGGCGAATACGAGCAACTCAAACCCTCACTGCGTGAAGCTGTCTTGGGAAATAAGCGAAACACAGTCACATACGAATATTTCGATCAGATCGCAGCCAAATATCCAGTCACAGTCGATACAGCAACCTCCCAGTATGTCCTGCACAAACGCGAAAACCTTTATCCTCCCCAGCTTCTTGCCGGGCTGCCGAAAAGTGATTTCGATGTTCAGCAGCTTGACCGAAATGAAAAAGAACTTGTGCTCGCCACATGGAATGGCGGCCAAATTTCGCTCTTTGACTACCTGACCCGTGCCGCAGAAATTCCTCCTCAGTACCGCCCCGACTTCGACGATTACGACTCGCTTGAGGTTTTCATCTTCGAACTAAAGAAGCCGGATTTTCTCGCCTATGAAGCCAGTCTTGAAGGTCTCGAGAACGAACCTGAGTTCAAACGAAAAATGCAACTATTCAAAGACCTGAGCATGGCGGATATCATGCGAACTGATACAATACCTGCCGGACTTATGGTCACTGACTCTGCCTCACGCAAATACTATGAGGAGCACCGCGAGGAGTTTACCGAACCGGCAAAAGTGCGTGTCTTTGAGATTTTAACCGGCGATGAACTGCTGGCCAAACGGCTTGTGGGCGATGTAAAATCACTTGAAAACTTCAAAGACAAAGCCGTCGACTATACTGAGCGTCCGGCACAGCGAAGCACCAACGGTGACCTTGGATATATCGAAGAACAATGGTTTCCTGAAATTTTTGCCGAGGCAACAAAACTGCCAGTGGGATCAATTGGAGGGCCGGTCTTTACTACCGGCAAATACTCAATTTTCTATGTAGCCGATAAACTCCCGTCTGCCCTCAAAGACTACTTGGACGTAAAGCGTGAAATTGTCACAAAATTGGTTGATGATACTCGTAACGGTGCGATATCTCAGTGGATCGAAGCACGCAAGGCAACAACAAAGATCGAGGTGTATGAAGATGTTCTTCGTGAAGCCATCGACACCAAAAAATATACCGTTCAGGATACCACTTCAACTGGGAGTAATAACTAAGAGATGAATCGTCCCTCCATTTTTCTTCTTACAGCAATCGCGCTCGTTTCGATGTCGGCTCATGTATCGGCCCAAAAGCGCGAAACCGTTGACAAGATCGTCGCTGTGGTCGGGAAAGAAGCAATCACCGCCACCGAACTCGCCGCCCAGATTGAACTGGTCGCTTTTCAAACCAATAAGAAACCGACATCACAAGACGAAATAAAGCAATTCCAAATCGAAGTGCTCGAGCAGATGATATCCGACAAGCTTTTTTTACTCGAAGCTCAGAAAGATACGTCGATATCGATCCGCACCGAAGAAATAGACAAGGCTCTCGAAGAACAGATTGCCCGCATAGCCGCCAATTACGAGTCAAATGAAGCCTTCATATCCCGACTTTCTCAGGAAGGGTTGACGCTTCGAGACCTGCAGAAACGGTACCGTGCCGATATTGAAAATCAACTGCTTCGCCAGCGTCATATTCAGAAAAAATTGTACAGTGTCTCTGTATCTAAACATGAAGTCGAAGAGTTTTATCGGCAGTTCGAAGACTCTATTCCGACCCAGCCCGAGGCAACAAAGCTCTCGCATATTCTACTTCAGATTCGACCTGCCTATAGTGTCGAGGATTCTGTGAAGCAACTGGCTATGTCTCTGCGTGAACGAATCATTGGCGGCGAGGATTTTGCCGCTCTGGCGGTTCAATACGCAAGCTTGGGCGCTGGCGCCAACGGCGGCGATTTAGGATTTGTGTCTCGCGATGATGTCGTCCCTGAATTCTCCCGCGCCGCATTTGCCCTCAACGATGGGGAAATATCGGGCGCGGTTCGAACCCAGTTCGGGTACCATATAATCCGCCTCGAGGGAAAACGCGACGACCAAGCAAGGCTCCGGCATATTCTCCTCGCAGTTGTGCCATCAGCCCAAGACACAGCGGCCACGATGGCGCTTGCTGATTCACTCATTGAAGAAGCGCGCTCAGGAACTGATTTTCAGGAGTTGGCAAAGACGTTTTCAACAGATGATCAAAGCCGTGCCCAAGGCGGCGAACTTGGCTGGTTTGCGACCAATCAACTGCCGCAGGACTTTGTTGAGCCGCTTCAAGGTTGGCAGACCGCCGGTGAAATCAAAGGACCAATTCTTTCGCAGTTTGGCGTCCATATTCTTAAACTCCTTGAATATCAATCAGCAAAGAAATTGGATCTCGTCGGTGATTTCGATCAAGTCAAAGAGCTTGCCCGACAGGATAAGACCGGCAAACTTGTTGATAAGTGGATTGCCGATATCAAAGACCGCACCTACATCGAATACCGCCTGGATAGTTGATGCGGGTTGACGATTTCCTCTCGACCGTCGGAATAATCAGACGTCGCACAGTTGCAAAAGAGATGGCAACTAACGGGCTCATTCAAGTTAATGGCCGTCCAGTCAAAGCCTCTTACGAAGTCAAGTTTAACGATATTATTGTCATTAAGGGAAGCCATCCTTTTCGCGCCGAAGTCCTTGATGTCCCCTCCGGTTCTGTCTCCAAAGACGTGCGGGGTAGGTATTTCAAAGAACTTGAGGAACTCTAACCCCCCTCTTTTATCCCCAACCACATCTTTTAGACAGTCTCTTTTGGGGCTGAATCCGAATTTTTCATCATAGACAAAGCTCTGCTTTCGGTTGCACTCACACGCCAATTGTATATATTTCGTCAATTCAACCCGGAGAATTGCCTGCAACCAATCCCTGTCTTTGGTTGTTATCTCCATAAGCAACGCCGGAATAGGCATAATAGAGGTAATCTGATAAAGGAGACGTGTGAGTAGTAAACTTGCCACAACAATAGGTGAATTGAGAACGAGCGGCTGGAAGAGCCGTACCGTCAAAGAGGAAATGCGTGAGAATTTAATCGACAAGATAAAATCCGGCGAGACACTCTTTCCGGGCATTGTCGGCTTCGATAAGACCGTCATTCCCCAACTGATAAACGCAATCCTCTCAAAGCACCACTTTATACTTCTTGGACTCCGCGGTCAGGCAAAGACCCGTATTATCCGTCAACTCCAAACGCTTCTTGACGAACACCAGCCATCGCTGACCGAGAGCTACCTCAATGAAGACCCATTCCATCCCATTTCGCCCCGCGCCCAGAAGCATGTCGCCCAACTCGGAGATAACACGCCGATAGTGTGGCGAGCGCGTGACGAGCGCTATCATGAGAAATTGGCCACTCCCGATGTTTCAATCGCTGACCTCATCGGTGATATTGATCCAATCAAAGCTGCCCGGGAGAAGCTCGATATTTCAAACGAAGAAGTAATTCACTGGGGTATAATCCCCCGCACGAATCGTGGTATCTTTGCTATCAACGAACTGCCCGACCTCCAGCCGCGTATTCAGGTGGGATTGCTAAATATCCTCGAAGAGGCCGACATTCAGGTACGCGGATTCCCACTTCGCATTCCGCTCGATATCTGCATGGTCTTTTCGGCTAACCCCGAAGACTACACCAATCGCGGAAACATAATCACCCCGCTCAAAGACCGTATTGATTCGCAAATTATCACCCATTATCCGCGGAGCCGCGATGATGCCAAAGCGATCACTATGGGCGAAGTCACAAAAGATGCTTCTGGCAAAGCTGGCCCCAAAGTAACCGTACCGGAGTTCATGCGCGATATTATCGAGGAAGTCTCGCTCCAAGCCCGCACCAGCGAATATGTCGACCAGACATCAGGAGTATCAGCGCGTCTATCTATTTCGGCCTATGAGAATTTCCTTTCAAATGTCGAGCGTCGGTCGCACCACTTTAATGACAACGACCTCTACCCCCGCATGAGCGACCTTTATGCGATTATCCCATCGGTGACCGGCAAAATTGAATTGGTTTATGAAGGAGAACAAGAAGGCTCGCTTTTAGTGGCGAACAATCTTATCGGCAAAGCAATCAATACTGTTTTCCTTGAATATTTTCCCGCGCCTGTAAAAGAACACACTCGTAAAGATGTCGCACCGGTTGAAAATCCCTACGAAGCCGTGACCGATTATTTCTCCGGCGGCAAACAGTTGGAACTTTCCGATGAGATGCCCTTTGCTGAATACAAAAAACGCCTCACATCACTGCCCGGCTTGAAAGAAATTGTCCAGCGCAATTTCCAGACCAAAGATGAACGCGAGCTTTTGCTGAGGATGGAATTGGTGCTCGAAGGACTTCATCACAATAATATCATTGCCCGCGCTGAACTCGATTCGGTCATTCGTTATGGCGATATTTTCTCGGATATGCTCAAAGGGATGGGCGGAGTCTAAATGAGATTTCTCTATACCGAATGGGATGAGGCGCTCTTTTCCAAACTGAAAAACCTCTCCGATCTGATGGCTATTTTCAATTATCTTCTCATGCGCCTCAATGGTAACGTCGATGCCACTCTCAAGCTCATGGAGCGTCTGCAGCAGCAGGGAATTCTCGACAGCAAATATGACCTCAACGAATTCAAAAAGAATCTTGAGAAATCAGACATGGTTCGCAAGACCAAAGATGGATTCAAACTGGCCCCCAAGGGAGAAAAATCGCTCCGGCAATCAGCTTTCGAAGCGATCTTCACAAAACTCCGCTCGGCCGGCAAAGGAGATCACCGACTGCCCTATGAAGGCGGCAGTTCCGAGGAAGCTCTGCCCGAGAAGCGGCCGTATGCTTTCGGCGACAACCCGAGTAATATCGATTTCAGCAGTTCGCTCTTTAATTCCATAAAACGCACCGCTGACCTTGGGCTCAATATGATCGAGAAAGACCTTGAGGTTTTCGAGACTGAAAAAGCGAGCTCGTGCGCGACTGTGCTTATGATTGATATTTCGCATTCGATGATTCTCTATGGCGAAGACCGTATCACACCTGCCAAACAGGTCGCAATGGCTTTTACTGAATTGATTTTGACTAAATACCCTAAAGACCACCTCTCGATTGTGACCTTCGGCGACGAGGCAAAAGAAGTACAGATAAAGGATTTATCCTATCTTTCAGTCGGGCCGTTTCATACAAATACCCAGGCCGGCCTCCGCTTGGCGCGTCAGATTTTGCTGACTAAGAAGCATGTGAACAAACAGATATTCATGGTCACTGATGGTAAACCATCGATGATCACTCGTTCAAACGGAGAGATTTACAAAAATCCAAATGGCCTAGATCCACGGATTGTGAATCGCACCCTTGACGAAGCCGTTATCTGCAGAAAAAAGAAAATCCCGATTACGACTTTTATGGTGACCGACGACCCGTATCTCCAGCAGTTCGTCGAGCGATTGACTGAACTGAATCATGGCCGGGCATATTTCAGTTCGGTGGATAATCTTGGCAGTTATGTCTTGTGGGATTTTGTCTCGAATAGAAAAAAGAAGGGCTGAGTTTTGGTCACCCATATATTGCTGAATGTCCTCATTATCTCCACATGGTGTACCCTTAGTATCTGAGTCGTTGCGAGGAGTGCCGTCTCCGGCACGCCCCTCCACGCCTGCCCGCTGTGGCGGGGCGGGTGACCTGACGGCCGAATGGTGCGCGACAGAGACGTCCCGCACGAAGAATTAAGAAGTGCAGTCAGCCTTCTATTTTGTCATTCCAGTCCGCCACGGCGGAGAATCCATCTTCGTCC
>JAWXAN010000081.1 GCA_034439475.1 Candidatus Zixiibacteriota bacterium | reverse complement strand
TTTCCCGCGGACGCGGGAACCCAGTATGAAGTGGTGTCGGGCGACCCCGACGGGGCAGTTATCCCTGCCCGACACTATGATTAAACTGTCAGGCGGGGGATACCATCCCCTGGCAGGGGCGCCAGACAGCACAGAGAAGAAGTCAGGATCACAAGGATCTTGACCTACTTAGGACTGACGGCACATCAATCTTCGTGCGGGACGTCTCTGTCGCGCACCGATGATTAAGACGCCAGTCCGCCGTGGCGGATGCCCGACACGTCGAGACAGTCAGGCGGGGCGGACTGACACGACGGTAATGATGCTAAACAAGGGAAGCATCCAAGGCCAGAGGCATTTTCAAGTCAGGGCGGTGCACACCGAAGCCAACACCCCCGAGGCGTGTACCGACCAGTCGCTCATCTGTTGCGCAACTGCCTTATAATGTACCATCGAACCCTTTTACATCCTTCCAATCACTTCACTTTATGTGAATTAGAATGCAAACGTCGCCTGTGGATAAATAACTAAGTCCTTGCTCTCAAACGACCTATAAATATTAGTCCTTTCTCCTACGAATTGCGGCTTCGGGCATGGATTATGCCTTTTCCCTCTTAATAGTATTGAGATTTTCCTACACTGCCCGATATCATATAGTAGGCCCAAGCCGATTATCCGATCTCGGGAGTCAAATGAAAGGACCCTCGGTTATGGCCGGAAAGAAGAAGAAAGGCGATACGCTGACAAAGAAGACTTACTGGCATCTCTATAGCCTCCAGTCTTTGGAATCGAACAAACTAATCGAGGTAGTCAATAAGATACTGAGACGCGATTGTTATGTCGTGAAATAACTCTCGCTAATTAAAACTTGACAGCCAAAGTTCGAGGGTATACTTTCAAGACTTGGGTTCGATGCCGCGGTGTTACCGTTAACTGTGCAGGGCGGCTCTAATCGCTTAGAAAAGAACTGGGTGTACATGTTTAAAAAACGACTGACTTTTATTTTCATTCCCGATAGCAACGGTATTTCACGTCAGGTAAGTGTCTCAGCCGCTGTGCTTTATATTTCCATCATTTTTTTCGGACTGGTACTCTCTGCGGCGCTTTACTTTAGCTCTGCTTATGTAAATACCCGGGTTGACCAAGCCGAGCTTGCCACCCTTCAAGCCGAAAACAATCATCTTTCTGCGAAATTTGGGGAAATCCAGGAGAAGCTTTCCGAAGTCGACACCCGCTTCCAGGAACTTGTCCAGAAGGAAATCGCACTCCGTTCACTCTTCCAACTTCCTGAAATTGATGTGGAAGAGCGCTTTCTCGGTGTGGGAGGGCCAGACGATCTCGAAAAAACAATCATATCCGAGGCCGCAATAGGCGCCTACGGCAGCGAATCGGTTGTGGATCGCCTGCTTCGCCTGTCGAGCTTTGAACTTGAGAGATTTAGTGAAGTTGAAACCAAAATGCAGGACCTTAAAAGCTCATTGGACCGGACTCCATGCATAAACCCCACACGGGGCTGGTTCTCACGCGGCTATGGGATGAAATTTGATCCATTTACCGGAACTCGCCAGATGCACCGCGGCGTGGATATCGCCGGCACAATCGGCACATATGTACATGCCCCGGCCGGTGGCCACATAGTAGAAGTCGGCAGAGTGAGCGATCTGGGTATATTCGTAGTTATTGATCACGGTGACGGACTTTCGACACGGTATGGTCATCTCTCGGCATCCAAAGTCAAATATGGCCAACTTGTGCATCGCGGTGACCTCATCGGGCTTATGGGCTCGACCGGACGTTCAACCGGTTCGCATCTTCACTACGAAGTGTGGAAAGACGGACATACGGTGAATCCGGCTGACTATATTCTCGACAGACCCTAAGTTTATATCCCACACTCCCCTAAGTAGTTCTCTCGCTTTGTTTTAATTCTGGACAAGCGCGGTTATTCGGAATCTGCCTTCGCATTTAGCACAGCAGCTCAGCCATAAACTCACACAGCCTGCAAATATTCCTTGCATATTATTGCGTCATAGGGTATTATTATTTACATCAAATCCAGCAGAATACAATTAGCCGCGCATAATACGGGTGGGAGACAAAGCGGATATGAGCCTGCGGTCACAGACATTCTTATCAAAACACCTTCCGGTGGAAGGCGAGCTGTCGTTATTACCAAAGAAGGTTATCGATATCGACGAGCAGGTGACAAAACGCCTCATTGTCGAAATAAAGAGCGGGGACACGACCGCTTTTACCCGGCTAATCAAACTTCATAGCCCAAACGTAAGGGCGCTCGCATATAAACTTGTCAGGGACAACGACGAGGCATCAGATATAGTCCAGATGGTCTATGTCAAAATCTCGCAGAATATTTCGCGTTATGATACCTCAAAGCGTTTTTCCACATGGCTCTACCGGATAACATTCAACGCCGCGATTGATTATGTCCGACGACAAAAACGGCACCGCCATGAATCGCTTGAAAGTCATAACAACGATTTGGTCAGCACAGTTACAAATCCCGAATATGCCTACAGCCGCGTTCAACTGCAGAAATTTATGTCCCAGGCCATCAAATCACTCGATGAGCCTCAGCTGAAGATGTTCACACTGCGCTTTGTCGAAGGCTGTCGGGTTTCCGATGTCGCCCGAATAGTTGGACTTCCGGTGACAACAGTTCGCTGGTGTCTGCTGAAGGCGAAACAACGGCTCATGCACGAACTGCGAAAATCTCACGCCAATTCGTCTCCGACCGCCCTCTATCAGTTCTAAGCTTTCAACATTTGAACTTTCTTTCTCTTGGCATGTTTGTATCTTCACGGAGAGAGGTTGTCTTATGAGTGAAGTTACATTGCGCGTTGAAGGAATGCACTGCGCCAGTTGTGTCAGCAGCATCGAAAAGGGTGTGGAAGCGCTTCCGGGCGTGGAACGCGTCCAGGTCAATTTGGCGCTTGGTTCGGCCACGGTTCGTTTTGAAGAACAGGCAACCAATCAGGGCCAGATAATCGATATCATAAAATCACTCGGTTACACCGCCCAGCCGGGTAAGCTTGATATATTCAAGGTCAACGAGGAAGAGCTTGCCTCCGCAAAAAGACAATTCATGCTTGCTGCTCTGCTGACATTCCCACTCATGTCACTGGCGATGTTTCCCATGATAAATGGAAACAACGCGACCGCATTTTCGCCCGCCATTGATGTATTCATACAAGCGGCGCTTGCCGGTATCATTCTCTTTTATGCCGGCCGCTCTATTCTCTTCGATGCCCTATTGCAGACAAAGCATCTTCGCTCAAATATGAACACGCTGATAGCCATCGGAACCCTGACAGCTTTCGGCTGGAGTCTCTACTCGGCGCTCACATCCGACGGCCATGGCCACGCTGATCTATATTTTGAAACGGCAGCAATGATCGTGACATTGATTTTGCTTGGGCGCTATCTCGAAGCGCGGGCAAAAGGAAGAGCGGGTGATTCACTCAGAGCGTTGATGAATCTTCGTCCGTCAACCACTACAGCCGTCATTAATGGGGTGGAAATAGAGATTGATTCTTCGGCGGCGCAACCCGGAATGATACTTCTGATAAAGCCGGGGGAGCGTATAGCTGCCGATGGCGTTATCACAGATGGAAATCCGGTTGTCGATGAATCGATGATAACCGGAGAATCAGTGCCTGTGGATAAGCGGCTAACTGATCCGGTGATAGGCGGTTCCCACAACGGCAATATCCCGTTTGCGATGAGAGTCACCGCAGGGGCCGAGCATAGTTTTCTATCCACGATAATACGAACGGTATCAGAGGCGCAATCAGCCAAGGCTCCCATTCAAAGGCTGGTAGATAAAGTAGCCGGAGTGTTTGTCCCGATAGTTCTTGGGTTGGCCGCACTAACCTGGCTTGCATGGTATCTGATTGCTCCGGAAAGTCCGATGCTCATTCGGTCGGTCATCGCCATTCTGATTGTCGCATGTCCCTGCGCTCTCGGTTTAGCCACACCGACAGCGATTCTTGCGGCCTCAGGAAGGGCCGCGCGTGAGGGGATTATTCTGAGAGGAGGCGACGTTCTTGAAAAGCTCGCGTCAATTGATATCCTTGCCATCGACAAGACCGGCACACTCACTCAGTCCCGTCATGAGGTTGTCCTGTGCAAAACATTCGGCAGTTTCCCGCTTCGGGAGTTCATCTCAATCGCGGCCTCGCTTGAAAACCGATCCGAGCATCCATTGGCCAGAAGTATCGTCTTGTACGCAAAAGATCAGACAATAGAACTGCGCAATATTCAGCGCGCCGAAACGAAGCCGGGGTATGGTGTGGTGGGATTTTTGGATGACAGGAAAGTCATCATCGGAAGCCGCTTATTTATGGAATCTGAGCGAATCAAGTTTGACGTTTCGATTGAATTCGCCGAGCAGGAGATGGCCAAGGGAAGGACTGTTATCTTTGTCGCGCTCGACAGTGAAGTTATCGGACTTTTTTCGCTCTCGGATCAACTGCGTAATGACGCGCGGGAATTGATATCGTCCATTCGCAAACGACTCAGACCAATAATAATGTCCGGTGATAACCGCAAAACTGTCGCAGGAGTTGCGCATTCGCTTGGGGTGTCCCAATTCGAAGCCGAGTTGTCGCCTTCGGACAAACAGTTAGCGATTGAGTCGCTTCAGAAATCCGGGCTCAAAGTTGCTATGGTCGGAGACGGTATCAATGACTCACCCGCGCTTGCCGCGGCCACTGTCGGAATTGCTATGGGAAGCGGCACCGATGTTGCCAAGCAGACCGCGGATGTGGTTATTATTCGTTCTGAACTGATTGCGATCTCACGGATGTTTGAACTGGCCGATTTTAGTATGAAGATTATCCGACAAAATCTTTTCTGGGCGTTTTTCTATAATATTCTGGCTATTCCGCTGGCGGCCGGTGTTTTTTATTCGTCGCTCGGCCTGACATTATCGCCGGTTGTGGCCGCACTTGCGATGAGCCTCTCATCGGTCTTCGTGGTGACAAATTCCCTACGGATAAATACCGTGGAGCTTACGCCAAAGATGAATACGTGATTCTGCTTTCTCCAAAGGGGGAAGAGGAAAAAGAATTACTGGCGCACGAGGATCTCGAGTCCGCCGTTGGTGGGACGTACGCCAGCCACAAAAAGACGTCAATTCGGGCAACCCCACTTCGTGCGGGGTGTCCCCGCCCTGCATCGTGTGACCGTCAGGTCACACTCACTCCTTGTCTCCTCGGAGTGAGCAAGACCCGACGGAACAATTAACCGTGTCCCCATTCCGCCGTGGCTCGGCGGATGACCTTATGGTCACAAAATTTGCGGGTTTGAAGACTGACTCCCCCTACTCAGGTATCGTAAAATAGATAATCCTATTTTTCGCTTTTCATTTTAGATTCGACGTGTTGCAATTTATACAGGTCAATCGACTGCGAGAGTGAATCTGCATATGGACTTTTGAGATTAGTTAAATAGGCAAGTTCCGCCATGGCTTTGTCAATCTCGCCCATTGCAAGATACGTCTCAGCGCGATATTCCCGCGCTTGGGCGAAATCGGGCTTTAGTCTGATTGCGGTATCATACGCTGCGAGAGATTCGGCAAGTTTGTCTACTTTCCGATAACAGTAACCGAGGTTGTTATGAGCTTCGGGCATGTTTGGATTCAGTCCGATTGATTTTGTGAAGTTCTCAATTGCCTTCTCGAATTCTTTTCTCGCTTTTGCATCGGAGGTCGCGCGGTAATTGAAAGCAAAGGCCGAATCCCCTTTTTGTGCGGCTTCTTTGGCCTTGTTCATATGCTTCACACCATCGTTGTATTCACTCAGGGCTTTCTTGTCGTTGTCCTCGGCTTCCTCCTTTGGGGACTTCTCACCTGAACCAATGGCAAATGCCGACACTGCAAGTAATAGGAAGAGCAGGGCAGTCACGAGCGGTTGAATGCGACGAATTAGACGATGCAATGACATAGCGAACTCTTCTCCAGCTAACAGTTGATATGATATAATAGAACAAAAGATCCCGAAGATTCTCTCCCCGGGACTTTTAATCAATTCAATTATACATCAAGATTGCGAACGTACTGGGCATTTTGCTGAATGAACAACCTTCGCGGCTCAATCTCGCTACCCATGAGCGTCGTGAATATATGATCCGCGCCTGCGGCGTCATCAAGCGTGACCTGCAACAAAGTCCGAGTTTCTGGATCCATTGTAGTCCGCCAGAGCTGTTCGGGATTCATTTCACCGAGCCCTTTGTAACGCTGGATGGTCACTCCGGTATTCGGAAGGGTTTTCAATACGCGGTCGCGCTCGTCATCGGAATAGGCATAGACTTCGCTTTTGCCATGCCGGAGACGATAGAGCGGCGGCTGAGCAATATAAATCCGGCCAAGATCAATAAGACTTCGCATATAGCGGAAGAAAAAGGTCAGAATAAGGGTGCGGATATGCGAGCCATCGATGTCCGCATCGGTCATGATAATGATCTTGTGATACCGGGCTTTTTCAGGATCGAAATCTTCTGCGATACCGCATCCGATGGCGGTGATGAGTGTGCGCACTTCTTCATTGCCAAGAATCTTATCGATACGGGCTTTCTCGACATTGAGAATTTTTCCTTTGAGCGGCAAGATAGCCTGTGAGCGACGGTCACGTCCCTGTTTGGCTGAACCGCCTGCAGAATCTCCCTCGACAATATAGATTTCGCTGTCTTCGGGATTGGTGTTACTACAGTCGGCAAGTTTGCCGGGAAGCGCGGCAGAATCAAGAGCCGTTTTGCGGCGGGTGAGCTCTTTAGCTTTGCGTGCGGCTTCGCGCGCCGATGCGGCGGTGACCATTTTATCGACAATCTTTCTGGCTACCGCGGGATTCTCTTCAAAAAATGCGCCGAGATATTCATTTGTTATTGACTCGACGGCGCCTTTGACTTCTGAGTTACCGAGTTTGGTCTTAGTCTGTCCTTCAAACTGAGGGTCGCGCACTTTTACAGAGAGAACGGCGGTAAGCCCTTCGCGGCTGTCATCGCCGATGAAGGTAAAGTTCTCTTTTTTGAGCATTTTGAATTTGACCGCGTAGTTGTTGATACTTCGGGTGAGGGCAGTTCGGAATCCGGTGAGGTGTGTGCCGCCTTCGATTGTGTTAATATTATTCACATACGAATGTACCGACTCGGAATAGCTGTCGTTGTATTGGATGGCAAGCTCGACTTCAACGTCATCTTTGCTCTTTTTAAAATGAATTGGTTTGGGATGAAGCTTGGTCTTGTTTTCGTTGAGGTATTCCACAAATGAGGCCAGCCCCCCTTTGTAGAAGAACTTCTGCTCCTTCTCGGTGCGATGATCTATCAGGATTAAGGTCAAGCCGGAATTGAGGAATGCCAGTTCGCGAAGCCGCGCGGCAATAATATCGGTTTTGAAATCTACTTTGGTGAAGATGTTGCCATCGGGGAAGAAGCTTGTTTTGGTCCCATTTTTTTGACTGGTGCCGGTTTTTGCCACGGGTTTACGCGGTTCGCCTCTGTCGTACTCCTGGCGATAAATCGCTCCATCTCGGCTGACCTCGACCCAGCACCATTCGGAGAGGGCGTTGACAACCGACACACCGACACCGTGGAGACCGCCGGATACTTTGTAGCTGTCATGGGAGAATTTGCCGCCGGCATGGAGCACTGTCATCACTATCTGGAGGGCCGAGATTTTTTCCTCGGGATGCATTTCGACCGGGATGCCACGGCCATTGTCGGTTACGGTGATTGAGTTATCGGTCCCGATTTCGACTGTGACCGTATCGCAGTATCCTGCGAGCGCTTCATCAACTGAGTTGTCCACGACTTCGTAGACGAGATGATGAAGTCCGCGCTGTCCGATATCGCCAATGTACATCGCCGGGCGATGGCGTACTGCCTCAAGTCCTTTGAGGACCTGAATAGACGAGGCGTCATACGCCCCTTCTCCGTCTTTCTTTTCTTTTTTCTTTGCTTTGGCCTTATCGTCTAAATCAATTGTCATCGGATAATTTTCCTTTCTCTCCGGAGACTAATATCACTTTCTGAACGCCCCGACCGCAGGGATGACTGCGGATAGTTTTGAGAATATCTTCGAGTTGAAGATGCAAAGTTTGTCTCCATGCGGAGTCTTGTACAGCGACATAAATTACGCCGTCGGTAAATCGTATAGCAGGCGCTTTTTTGGCGATTTGTCCGCCTACTATTTCGCGCCAATTGGACACAACGAGCCAGCCGTTGTAGCTTTTTGTGAGTCCGAGCGATGAGATAACTTCATCGACAATGCCTGAAATTGGCCTTGCCGGACGATGCGATCTATCGCTTGAAAATGGCTGATTCTCTCTCTGTTTTGACACCTGAAAAGATAACTATTTTTATATGGGATAGCAAGGGAATACGAGAATGTAAGTTGTTGAAAAGTAAAAACTTAAAAGTAGTTTTTACCTGGAAAAATTGGATGGACAAATTTGTTTTGATGGATAAAGATTCTCATCGTTATTTCTTTGTAGCCCATCCACCGGGTGGGGTTTTATTGGGTAATGTGAGTCGAGACCGTTAGCTGACATAGCGAGCGACAGGCATGTCCCGCACGAAGAACAAATATCTGACTTCCCGTTTTTGCGGGAATGACATTGGAGAAAAATCATCGGTAAAATGAGCCAAAAAATCTCCCGCTACCTTCGTCTAATCTCCCCGCTGCCTTGACGTTCTTCTGTGTGGTTGGACGGGTTGCCATAATAATAGATGTTTCCGCTACCATTGAGCGAGCCGTCAAAACTATCCTGCGCGAAGACCCTGATATTCCCTGAGCCGTCGAGGCTGACTGTGACTTCTTTCGCTATAAGTTCACGGGTGTCAATGTTTCCTGAACCGTCCAAATCAATATCCAGTTCATCGACTGTCCCACTTGCGCGGAAATTTCCGGAGCCGGAGTTATGAAAGAAGAAACGTCCGCCTTTGAACTCGGCAATTTCAATACTGCCCGATCCGCGTGTGTCGATCTCCTCAAGTTTGGGCATAGTTATAACGAGTTCTCCGCTCTTCTCGGCGGAGTACGACCCGCGGCCTGAAATCTCAAGAATGCCATTGTGAACTTCGAGCTCAAGATTGTTGATGAGATTGTCATCGAAAGAAAGACTGACCGTCTGACTTCCTCCAACCACAATTGTGATATTAATTGCAGCATCCGATTCAATCACTGTAAACGGTTCGAGATCAAACGTCTTGCTAACTATCTCACCTGAACCGACTTTATGATTTTCCCCCCAAATATTGACTGTGCGGGACTTCTGCCAGCCGGTAACCGAACCGACAGACAAAGAAATCATCAGCCCTGCTAATATGATTAACGATAGCGCTTTTTTCATTTCTGACCTCCGAATAATTTTCGTAAATGTTTTATTATAGCACTCACTACGGATAGCGTGGTACAAAGTTTCAACGAGAAAAAATGAAGTTACGGAGGGCTGCTGCTGGTTACCTAAGTTCTATATCATCGACATACAACTCAAACGGGGCGTTTTTTGAGTCTATAAATAGTTTCAGTTCACGAATTAGCCCGAGATTCATCGACCGGCCTGCAGGGGCGGACTCGATTCTCGATATGGGTATAGCAAACCGGTTTTCGCCGGGACGAACTGTCAGAGATTCATTGTAGCGGTCTGAATATGCCTCATTGTGCCTTCGGTCATTGACACGGATATAGACCTTCTTATTCTGCTTATGCGGTGAATAGAGAACAAAGGCCAGCGAATCATATCCTCGCCAGTCAGGAAATGGCTCGCGCAATGCAAGCGATGGGTATCCCCATTTGGTTGTATCAAAAAATATCAATCCGGCCTGTTCGCTTTGGTTGTTAACCCACTCGCTCGGCGGTTCGACATACTGAATAGTCGCGTATGTCGCTTCGAGATATTTCTCCTCCCATCCCTTTTCGAATGTGAGCAGCACCGGAAATTCGCTGTTGCGCTGAAGTGTCGCGACCGCCCACAAAAGCGGCGGCACAAGCGGGATGGCCATGAGCAGAAGCGCGATAAGCCGCAGCGAGAGTTTAAACCGGCTGATAATTTTTCCAAGACGATCCGGCCAGTTCGTATCAATTGTCGCAAAATAAATGAGAAAAGCGAGAGAGCCGATCATATTTGTCACCGCATCCCAGGGATCGGCATCGCGGCGGGAGTTTATTTGCAGGACTTCGACAACGATCCCGATAAATGTTGGGATTCCAAAAGCTGCGGCATAATGCCAGAGGCGAACGGCATTTTGTCCACGTATGACAAGTGTTGAGAGGAACAAGACAAGAACAGACATTACCCCGAAAAGCGGAGCATGGCCGCCATCAAAGAGTGTCCGCCAGAAAAAAGTATTTGCCGGTTTAGGCATGTAGTCAAGAATAATAAGAAGAGCCGCCACTCCGCCGACGAGGAGCACAGATAGGAGAACTTTGCGAATCTTCATGTTTATAGTAACCGATATTTGGCGATATGGAGCAAGGAAATTATCGCGATGCGCCACCGCTCATGATCAAAGCTCGGCTTGGGCTATTCAAGATTTATGCGCCGTTAAGATTCTATGAGCGATGACTTGCCACTACTGTCTTGAGCTTTGTCCGGTTCGGGAATTTCGATGATGGGATGAAAAAATCAGGCCCTTCAGGACGCCGCATTCTCACAGTGTAATCCTGACAGCCTTGGCATCGGCGGATTTTCCCCAAGGCCTCGCGTTTAATCCGCCGCTTTTTTGTATGAGTCGGGGCAAAAACAGGCTGGCCAATTATTTTGTGCCCTTTGCATGGATCATTTTCGTCGAGGAATTTCACACCCTCAGTGATATTCATAGTCTCGGGATCATATAGTGTCGCGCCGGGGCATTCGATGAAGATAAACTCATCGGAATCATCACTGAGATCAATTTCAAAGGTTTGTCGCAGCCCCAGAATGTCTGACGTGTTGCATGTTGAGCATAACCAAATGCCTTGAGAATGAATCAACTGCTTTTGACAACTCACACAAATCTTGTTCTCATTCATACCTGTTTATCCTTTGCTTGGGTTCTGATAAGAACAATTGCAAGGAATTTGCCGGATTAGAAAGAGACAGCTAACCGACTTGTAGACAATAGATTGACTCGATTTGCAGGCCTGAGGGCCTTGTTGTTTTTGTGAGATTATATTGGTTGGAGGCGATAGGGTATAGGTGGAGATTCAGGGTTTATTTCAATGAGTAGGGACGGTCCGTCTTCGAACCAGCCATTTTCTTCTGGGAAGAAAGGCGCCATTGTCGACGGCGAAATAAGGTACCCGAATTGTTCGTGCAGGCCGTCCTCCATTGGCGGATTCGAAAATCTCTGGCCTGCACCTCTATCACACCGTCGCGACGAAATCAGTGGGGTACTGGTATAAAAAGAAGATGGACCCCCCAGCTTTCCCGCCGCGGCGGACAGGCGCTGGGGTGACAATAACTGTGAGTCTATGAAAAGGAGCAGGGTCGCCCGACACTGCCAGCATACCCCCATAAATGTCATTCCGGCGCAGGCCGAAATCCAGATATTTAAATTACAGTGGTTGGTGTACGTCCCGCCACGGCGGACTTGAAAGCCCTGTGCGCTAACTCTCTTCTGAAGAGAATATAAAAAGTGAGCGGATTTTCAATACGCGAGATAAAGGAGAATACTGGATACTCCGCCTCGGCGGACCAGTAAGATATTCAGCGTGAATCGAGGAGAGGAAGCGCGGAAGACTTATATTGTGAGAGTGCTTACCTTAACTCTTGAATACAAGAAACAGCGAGCAGGCGGTTACCGTTACCGGAAGCACTGCGCTGAAAGGATATGGCAGAACAAGTGTTGCCAAAAAAGCCAATGCAAATGACGGCAGCACGAGATAGATGACTGCCGCAAAGGCAAGCTTTACAAGTCGAATGATTAACATTATGGCAAGAGCCCCAAGCGCGATAACTGCCGCGACCAACCCCGGAGTTCCAAATTCAGCCAGAATCTGGTCTTTGGCGGTTATGATATATATACTGTATGTTCCAAATGTAACAGCAGCCTGTTCAATCCAAAGGCTTATCTGCTGCATCGTTTC
>JAWXAN010000080.1 GCA_034439475.1 Candidatus Zixiibacteriota bacterium | reverse complement strand
TTTGAAATAAAGAGATGATCAATGAGCGCAGTCAGATCACTGATATCTACAGTACCGGCAAGGTCGCAATCAATATTGCCGGTTAGACCCGCGCAACAAATTGAATAATAGAATAATTACGCCTATAGCAGATGATTTATCTTTCGGAGCACCCATTCAGCCGCCAGTGCACCGATGAAAATAAACAAAAGCCAGCTTTTCCCCCACAAAGATAACTCACCTGTTACCGTCTCATGCACCGAAGCCAGATCCAACGCGCGAATGGCATCATCGAATTGCTTATATGTGAAATAACGTCCGCCGGACTGGCGGGCTATCGCCGCAAGTGTCGCCGGATCTCCGCTCTGATCGAACTCCTCCAATGAGAAGGACTCAATCATGATCGTGCCGTCTTTTTTCTTCAGTTCAGCGCCCCCCTTTTCGAAGCGTCCCGAATATGTATATCGTCCGGGCGGGAGTTGGTCAAACTCACCGAGGAATTTTCCTTCTCCCTTATCAATCAAATCGGTTTCATAACTCTGTTTATTTGAATCAGAGACAAGGCGAATTTGCCCGCTCACTCCGGGAATCGGACGAAAGCCTTGGTCGAATGCAAAGCCATCGAACCGCACTGTTTCGCCGCGCGTGAAAACCTCTTTTTCCGGTACAATGCGAAGCGGTTCCGAGTCATCGGGAACCGTCAGCCAACTGATTGCGCCTTCGAGAAATTTGTTGAAGTTTGTATCGTCCTCACCCAGACCGCGCTGAATGAATCCCCAGGTCCAAAACGGTGTCGCTGTCGAGGCCAGTAATTTCCCCGGGCCAAACCGTTTATAGCCGAGGATAGGCGGGCGAGCGGTCCCAGGCAGCACCGCATGCACAAGGACAGATGCGTCGGAGACTATGTTATCACATCGAACGAGCGTTTTGAATGGCGGAAGTTCTGACCATATTTCACGGATGCCGGGGCGGTCATCGGCCAGACGAACTGCCGGATGAAAGAGATTTCCTTCCGATGGCTCTCCAGTGAAATCGACGTATTCGACATTCCTTTTGGCAGACTGTGAGAATGGAAGCAGACGGTTGAACCACTCAACAGGCCCGCGACTCGCAAACTGCTGGCTCATTATCACCCAGATCGCTCCCCCTTTTTCCGAAAGGTATGATTCAATAATGTCATTTCGTGACTCAAACTTGGCCGGATCGGGGTCATGGAGAATAACCAAATCGTAACGATTCAATTCGGTTTGTCTTGAAGGGAACTGCCCTTCAAGATTTCCGGCCTTGCTTCCTGTCGAGATGAGATTGACATCATATTTATCCGAGCCAATCAAAAAGCGGTTCAGAAATCCGACCTCGTAATCGGGGCGGTCGGCCACAAGCAAAATTGCAAGCCTGCTTTTGAGAACCTTCACCGCAACCGTGCGTCCATTGTTATCCGCAGTCTCTTCGTTTGATTGCTTTGGAACACCGAAACTCAAATGCAATTGCCCTGGCTGTTCAGGTGTATAAGACAGAGTGAGTTCGCTGAAACCAGCTTCCTGCTCGATGGTCATTCTGCTCTCCTGAAGCACTTTTCGGGAGTCGCTTATTCGCACTGGAAGACTGATCTTTCCCGTATCCGCTCCACTCCAGGCAACCGTGATTTTGACTTCGGTCTTCTGTCCGGAAAAGACCACCGGATTATAATCGACCGCTTCGAGGCTCACATCAAAACTGCCAGCATCCTGCGAGAGGTCAATCGCAAAAACAGGAGAAGCAAGACCGCTTGCGGCCTCAGACGGTTTTTTGCCTGCATTGGAATTACCATCGGTCAACAGCAGCCAGTGATCGGCTGGCTGTCCCAGTTCGATTTGCGACAATTCGGTAATGGCATCGCCGATTGCGGTTTTTTCAACGCCCAAATTATCCGGTGATTCAGAGAGCGACTCGGCGAAATAATAGGCTTTCATATCTGTTCGGTTTCCAAGTTCTCCGAATGCGGAACTCGAAAGAAGAGAATCAAGACGCGCGCTTCGGCTTTTTTCTGACTCAAGCCGGTTCATGCTTCGCGAACGATCGATCAGTACGGAGACGCGCTTTTTACGCTCAAAATCGCGGCTGAATCCTATAATCGGCTCAAGCAACGCCCCAACCAGCGCAACAATCGCTATAATCCTCAATGATGCCAGAATGATCCGTATATAGGATGGGACAGGCGGATTGGTTTTATAATAAACAAAGACGGCGAAGCCGATCAGCAGGGCTAATACGAGAAAAAGTATTACCGGAGACGCCGCAAGAAAATCGATCGAAAAGTCAGACCAGCCAAACATGATGAAACCTTATACCCGATGAAACAAAACGCGACTATTGTTACTATGTATATCTGGGATTGGAAATCGGCACACGAACATCTCGAGGCTTATCGCCTCTATGAAGCCCGCTGAGTGGTGAATCGAACCATCTCGGTTAGACGATCGTAGTATACCGACTGTTGTAGCCGGTCGAGTGATTCCAACCCCTGCTGGCACAGTTCATCGGCTCTCCGGTAGGCATAATCGATTCCGCCATTTTCGGTGACAAAGCGATGGATGGTTTTGAAAGACTCGCCATCGTCCTGGGTCTTGAGATATTTAATTATTTCTCTGCCGCTTGCCTCGGAGACCTGCTTGAGGGAATAGATAAGCGGAAGGGTTACTTTGCCGTTCATGACATCATTGCCCGGCTGTTTTCCGATTTTATCGGCTTCGCCGATAAAATCGAGCAGGTCATCGGCAATTTGGAAAGCCGTGCCAATACTTTCGCCGAAAAGGGCAAAGCGGTCTCGTTCGGCAGGCCGTCGGCTTAATATAGGGCCAGTTTCGCAGGAGACTGCAAAAAGAGATGCCGTCTTGTCGGCGATAATCTCAAGATATTCATCCTCGGAAAGCGCATAGTTGCCGGTCTCTTCTATCTGACGAAGTTCGCCTACTGAGACCCGCTCGGTCGCTTTGGAAATGGCGCCGATAAGTTCAATTGAGCCGGTATCGACCATGATACGAAAAGCCTTGGCGAACAGATAATCGCCCATGAGTACCGAGATAAGATTTGTCCATTTGGCATTAACCGTCTCCTGTCCACGGCGAAGTTCGGCATCATCGACTACGTCGTCATGGAGCAAGGTTGCAGTGTGAATGAGCTCTATTGCCAGCGAGGCATCGACCGAATGTTCGGTATAGCTATCCGATGCCCGGGATGATAAGAATAGAAAGGCCGGTCGAATCCGTTTCCCTTTGGATTTGAGCAAATGGCGGGCAATGGAGGAGATAAGCGGGGAATCTCCTCGGAGATAATCGGATAGCTTCCGGTCGAACGCAGCGAGGTCCGCCTGTACCGGTTCGGTGTACTCGAGTAATTGATTTGTATCCAACACGCTTCTTCTAAATCCTTGCTATCGATTCAAATCCGGAGTCATGCTCCATAATAATTAGCGAAAATAGGCTCTTCAACCCGACTTGTCAAATGATTTGCGTATACGCCAAACGCTTGGCAAATCAGCCTTTCCGGCTCATGCTAACGATCTTCATGAGAGGCCTTTGCCTCAACTAAGTGGATAAATTCATTAAGCGCGGCATGGTAGTTCTCGTCTGAAAGATAATCGCGGTCGTTATGGCCGCCGGTAATCTCCACGAAAGTCTTTGAGCCGGTCACGGTATCAAACAAACTCCGTCCCATCCGGAATGGAATGAGTTCGTCCTCTTTTGAATGCGAGAAAATCACCGGACAGGCGATGTATTTGACCCGATCGAGCGAATTAAAATTATAACGGCAGATAAGCGAGACAGGGAGATAAGGGAAATGGGTGTGGCCGACCTCGGCCAGGTTAGTAAAGGCAGATTTTATGATTAAACCACCGAGTTCATGATGCCGAGCGGCCAATTCTATCGCCACCGCGCTTCCCAACGATTCGCCGAAAACGATTATTTCGTCTTCTGAAGTCCCCCTGGATTTTAGCCATCCAAGCGCCGCTTCGGCATCGGCGTACACATTTTCTTCCGAGGGTTTTCCGCCCGACATACCATAGCCGCGATAGTCAAAGAGGAGCACACTACAACCAAGATTGAGAAACATATTTACCGCATTCAGACGGTATGAGATGTTACCAGCGTTACCGTGACAGAAAAGAATTGTCGGGGCGCTGTCGGAAAGGGGAAAGTACCAGGCATGGATATTCTCTTCTGGCGAGACTTCAAGAAATATCTCTTCGTGGTTCATTCCCGTCTTAGACGGTGTGGTTATGAAACTGTCCAGTGGGATAAAAATCATACGATCTTGGTTTATTAATAAAAAAGCCGTGAGAATTGCAAAGAGCACGGCAGCTATGACGATTATCCAGATTACCATTCGTTTTAACATTCGACCTTATTCTCGACCGCTTGGGCAAGAGATTGGCTCATCGGCATGAAGAAAGCATCCATGGAATAAGATTACTATTCCCATTCAATTGTCGCGGGAGGTTTTGACGAAATATCGTAAGTCACTCGGTTCACTCCGCGCACTTCCCGTATTATCCGATTTGAAATATGAGCCAGGATATCGTAATCGATTCGAGCCCAATCGGCAGTCATGCCGTCGACCGATGTCACAGCTCTCAGCGCGATGGCATTTTCATACGTCCGCTCGTCACCCATCACGCCGACAGTTTTGCAGGGCAGTAAAACGGCGAAAGCCTGCCAGATATCGTTATATATTTTTTTCTCCCAAAGTTCTTCAATAAATATAGCATCGACTTCGCGGAGAAGCTCGCAACGCTCAAAGGTAACATCACCAAGTATTCTCACTGCAAGTCCCGGCCCCGGAAATGGATGCCGTTCAATAAACCGCTCGGGAATGCCAAGCGTGCGGCCAAGGGCGCGGACTTCGTCTTTGAAAAGTTCGCGAAGCGGCTCGACGAGTTTCAGTTTCATGCGGTCTTTGAGACCGCCTACATTATGGTGCGATTTAATGGTTTGCGATGGCCCTTTAAATGAAACCGATTCGATGACATCGGGATAGAGCGTCCCCTGTGCAAGAAAATCTATTTTGCCGAGTCTTTCGGCTTCCTCCTCGAAGACGTCGATGAAAGTCGTGCCGATTATTTTCCGTTTCTGTTCCGGATCAGAAACACCAGCCAGCCGCGAGAGAAAAAGCTCCGATGCATTATACGGGTGAAGCTGAAGACCGAGCGTTTCGAGAAGAGCGATGACTTCGGTAAATTCATTCTTTCTCAGCAGGCCGGTATTGACAAAAACGGCATGGAGGCGATTTCCGATTGCTTTATGCAGGAGCACAGCCGCGACTGTTGAATCCACTCCGCCGGAGATCCCAAGAACAACCTCTCCATCGCCGACCTGGGCCTTGATTTTATCTGTGGCTTCTACAACAAATGACTCGGTTGTCCAATCGCACTTTACTTGACAGATATGGAAAAGAAAATTATGGAGTATCCGTTTCCCTTCCTCGGTGTGATGGACCTCGGGGTGAAACTGAATGCCGTAGATTTTTCGTGTCTCATTGGCAACCGCGGCAATTTTCAGGCTTTCGGTCGATCCAATAAGTTGAAAACCTTCTGGCATAGTAACAATTGAATCCCCATGAGACATCCAGACCTGTGACACGCTTGGCACACCCTGCAGAAGCGGGCTTTCATGGGTAACGGTAAAATGAGAACGGCCATACTCACGGGAGTCGCTTCGCGCAAGTTTTCCGCCAAAACGCTCTGCCAGTAGCTGGATACCGTAACAGACTCCGAGAATCGGCGTCTTTGTATCAAAAAACTCCCTGGCAACCCGTGGAGAATCGGCATCGGCCAACGACGATGGCCCGCCCGAAAGGATATATCCGGCAACCTTGCGGTCGGCATATTTAGACAGGTCGGCATTATAGGGGACAATTTCGGAGTAGACATGGGCTTCGCGGACTTTACGGGCGATAAGCTGAGTATATTGAGATCCGAAATCGAGTATGAGAATCATCTCATGCTGAGTTGACATTACGAGGCCTCTGCTTTCAATCGACCGGTAATAATTGTGTCACCAAGAAATGCGTCGTCCATTTTTGGGATATCCTCGAGGTAATGCAATCCGCGCGATTCTCTTCGCCGCAGAGCCGAGCGGATAATAAGCTCTGCAACAGTTGCGAGATTCCGCAGTTCCAGCACCCCAAGCGTCGCCGGAGTTGCAAAGTAATAATTTTCTATCGCCTTCTTCATCTGGCTTACTTTTAACAATGCCAGCTCCAAGCGCTCAATTGTCCGCACAATACCGACAAAATCTGACATCACCCTTTGCAATTCCTGCCGGTCATAGGTGATTAAAACCTTTTCTCGTGGATAACGCAAAGAAGAAAATAGGGGATTCTCGGTCTGCGGGCTTTCTGGAAACGAAATATCATGGAAATACTGCGATGACTTTTCGGCCGCAAACTTGGCCATACATACGGCTTCAAGAAGTGAATTCGATGCCAGCCGGTTTGCTCCGTGCATTCCTGACATCGCCACTTCACCGGCGACAAAAAGCCCGGGCAATTCCGTTTCACCGCTGAGGGTCGAAAGAATCCCTCCGCAGGAATAGTGAGCCGATGGGACAACCGGAATCGGCCTGACAGTTATATCGAATCCATATTTGAGACATTCCTTATAAATATTAGGGAAGCGATCTTTGATAAAGACAGCATCGAGATGGCTCACATCGAGCAAGACATAATCATCCCCGCTTCGCTTCATCTCTCTATCGATTGCTCTTGCCACCACATCGCGAGGGGCCAAATCAGCGCGTTCATGCGCCTCGCGCATAAACGGGTTGCCGTCGATTGTTTTGAGAATGCCGCCTTCGCCTCGGACAGCCTCCGAGATAAGAAACGGCCAGCGTCCGGGGCTGTACAGTGTTGTCGGATGAAACTGGATGAACTCAAGATTTGCAATTGATACCCCGGCACGGTAGGCAATGGCGATTCCATCCCCCGTGGCAATGCGGGGATTTGAGGTATGAAAATAAACGTGCCCAAGACCGCCAGTCGCCAAAAGTGTGACCGGGGCGTAATACGATTCAAATATCCGGTCCTGCCCGGAGAACACATGCACACCGGCGCAAATAGGAAGCCCGCCAGATTGCGAGAGAATCAGATCAACAACCATGTGATCTCTAAAAAAATGAATAGTATCAGGAAATGCCCGGCACGCCGCCAGCAGAGCGCGCTCAATTTCTTTACCGGTCAGGTCGGAGGCATGCGCGACTCGATTCGCCGAATGACCGCCTTCGCGCCCAAGATCGAGATTGCCTAATGTTTCGGATTTAGTAAATTGCACGCCATAGGAGATAAGTTCCTCGATTGCCGATGGCCCCCACGCAACAACTTTTTCGACCACTTCTTTTTTACTCAGGCCGCAACCTGTTGCCAGCGTATCAGCAATATGCGATGCAAAAGAATCAGTTCCGGAAAGCACAGCTGCTATGCCGCCTTGTGCCCAGTTCGTCGAGGAAACGGTCTCTCCCTTTTTAGTGATGATGGCAATTTTTGCCTTTGGGTTTGCCTTGATAATCTTGAGAGCGTAAAACAAACCGGCGATTCCGCTTCCGATAATAAGAAAGTCAAAGCGCCTGTCCATCAGTACCGCTCCGGTCCCTTGAGGGAACCAAGTTGTAATTGTGACTTAAGAAACCTGGTAAGGTGTTCCTCGCTCGGATTGAGGTCAAGCACAAGGTTCAGAAAGTATATCTCCCTGCCAAAATCGAACCCCCCAAGTTTCACCCAGTCTTTGCCGGTGGTGACAATGACTTCGGCTTTTCGTTTTTCCGCCTGCTTTTTTATTTTTTCCAGTATGCTCGGGGTGTAGATTTGATGGTCTGAAAATTCATAATACCCCACTAAATTACCGGAAAGCGAAACAACCTGTTTTTGGAGCGCAGCAAAGCTTCCGACTCCTGCAAAAAGAAAGACCGCTTTATCGTCGAGGTATTTCACCGGCATAGTCTGCGACCGCCCGATAAGTTCATCGGATTTGAAATGCGCCGAGAAATATTCCGCCGATGGATTGATTTCTTTTTTGAGCCGGCGCTGAAGCCCGGTGATGTCTTTGGCAACATTGGCGCGAGTTATAATGATCACCTCGGCGTGTTTCAGGGCGCTCAACGGCTCGCGTAAGACGCCGTAAGGGAACATACGAAGTTTTCTTCGTGCGACCGCGGCATCGAAGGTCACAATATCAATATCACGGGCAAGACTCTGATGCTGGAAGCCGTCATCGACAACAATAACATCCACAAGATTACTGTCGGCCAATTTAAGCGCCGCTTCAGATTTCCGGCTTGCCACAGAAAACACTGCGTTGGGAACAAGGTGAGCCAACAGCATTATTTCGTCACCGGTTTGATCAACATCCATCGTCTGCACTTTATAGCCCGGGGCGATGAAAGAATCAGTTGTCAGCCGTTTGTAGCCCGATGAAACGATCCCCACTCGGATATTGTCATTGAGCAACTCCGACGCTATAAGCTCGACAAGCGGGGTCTTGCCGGAACCGCCGACTGTGATATTTCCGACAGAAATCACGGGAAGGGAAAGTTTGAGCTGGTCTCGTTTTCTTCCTCGATGAAACACCGAGATCGGCCAAAAAAGCAAAGAGAGAACCCACATTACAAGCGCGGGAATATGCCATAGTGAAATCCCTTTGCGGCGAAGAATCTTTTTCCAGAAATATTCAAGCATGGTTGAGATGTCCGAGTATATATGTGGCAATCGTGTGCGTTGACGATGTCACCGAGTTAGACTCCGTCTTTCTCGAGAAAGTTCTTGTGCCTGATAAAACCGAATCGAGTACTTCGCGCAACTGCCCTGAAGAATCGACTTGCGCGCCAAAATTATATGTTTGGATATAGTCTGCTGCCTCGATCACATTGGATATAGACGGCCCAAAAAGTACCGGCGTGCCATTCCAGACCGGTTCGAGCAGATTGTGGCCGCCGATCGGAACCAATGTGCCGCCAACAAAAGCAATATCCGCCGCCAGGTATAAATCATTTAGCATACCCATGACATTTATGACAATCACGTCGGTCTCTACTTTTTCAGCATCTGTGTGTGTTGCCTCGCTATCCGCATCAGTCTTAATAACTGGATATATGGTAAAGGATAATTGTTGTGAGTTCAATAGCCCGACAATCTCTTTTGTCCGCTCAATATGTCGCGGGGTAAGCAATAGTCTCAAGCGGGGCCATTCGGCTTTCAGTTCACAATATATTTCCAATAGAATATTTTCTTCTCCTGCGCGAGTTGAACCTGCGGCAAGAAGGAATTCATTATCCGCAATCAATAGCTTCTCACGAATCTCCTTTCGTCTGGTTACATCGCGTTGCGCAACTGGAGTATCAAACTTCATATCCCCGGCAACCAGCATCTTGTCTGAGGGAAGGCCAAATGCCGCATAGCGCTGGCTGTCGGCTGTTGTCTTGAAAAAAAGATATTGGTAGGTAGCGAGCAGCTTTTGCATTGACTTTCGTATTAGCCGGTATTTCTTGAACGCCCGTTCTGACATACGCCCGTTGACCAAAACTATTGGAATACGACGACTCTTGGCCTCACATATCAAATTTGGCCAGATTTCTGTTTCAGCCACAACAAACATTTTTGGGTTGAGTGATGCAAACATCCGTTTCATGATCTGAGGCGCATCAAGCGGGAAATACGAATGGCTGACTTTCGATCCAATGAGTTTTTCGGCTTCGGCATATCCTGTCTGTGTCATCACTGTCACATGCATAACAAGCGATGGCTGGATACGTGATAATTCAGCAATGAGATTTGCAATAACTTTAATTTCACCAACTGATGACGCGTGGAGCCATATATCGCATTTCTGCAGGGTTGCGCCCAGCGCAAAACGTCCCTGCCAAACCAAATTTTCCCGTTTGGCTCGGAAATAACCATAGGGGTAGATAAGCAGATAAGCCAGCCAAGTGAGCGATGCATACAGTGCAATCATAAATAGTCGGCGATAATCCTGGCCGCCCGACATGACGCCCCATGGCCCCCGAGAACATCTCGCGCTTGGATAAGAAGGGAGGCGGTCTCTTTGTAGAGAGCAGGGTTTGACCAAAACCGCGTGAGTTCGTCTGCCATCCGTTGTGGCGTAGCATCATGCTGAATCAGTTCAGGAACAACTTTCTCACCGAGGACCAGATTAACAAGCCCGATATGTTTCAAGCGGACCAACCGTCTCGCAATTTGGTAGGTAAGAACGCTAGTCTTGTATACCACAACCATAGGCCGTCCGATGATCCCGCATTCAAGTGTTGCCGTTCCGGAGGCTGTCAGCGCAAGTGATGACTCATGGATTATTTTTCGCGAGTCTTCAAACAAAACCGAGATATTGTCTTTGGCATAAGAGGCCAGCTCCCGTTCATAATCAAATCCATTGCTAATACCGGCGACCACCGCTTGTGTGCCATGCTTGGCATTGAAAAGCCGCGCCGCCTCAAGCATCGGCCCCAGCATTCGTCCAATCTCCTGCGGGCGTGACCCGGGCAGAAGCGCGATTTGTTTGCTGTCGGGCAGTCTTGTATCACGAAATTGCTCGGGAATATCCTCGAGCAAATAATGTCCGACAAAATCGGTTGCGATTCCATAACCCGCGAAAAAATGTTTTTCAAACGACAGAATCACAAGCAGACGGTCAAGATCAGTTTTCATTTTGGGAATGCGGCCTGCCCCCCATGCCCATACCTGTGGGGCGATATAATAGATAATCGGAATGCCGAGTTTGAGCGCACGAAGTTTATGGGCGAGACGAAGATTAAATCCGGGATAATCGACAAGAATAATGCAGTTTGGTTTGCGTCCTTTTATTTCATCGATACAGGTGTAAAATAACTTTCGAAAAAAAATATACCGCTTGGCCACTTCCCAGAAACCGAGAACGGCCAGCTCTTTCGGTTCTGCAAGCTGTTCCTGCCCTGCCAAGCGCAGCTTTTGTCCACCAAGTCCGAATGAGCGAAGCGACGGGTGTAACTTTTTAAGTTCAGCGTAGAGACGTGATGCTGCTATATCTCCCGATGGGTCGCCAGCCGAGATAAATACAAGCGGACCTGAGTCGTCCACCTTATCGGCCACCGGTGTGGAGTCCCGATAGATTCCCTGTAGTAATCATCGATGCCATTGCCTTCGTGCCGATACGTTCGACTTCGAGCGCCACACGAAGCGCCTCACAGGCATCAGCCGCAGAAACTTCCGGCAGTCCTCCGGTTATCACAGCATTCAGAAAGGAAGCCAGTTCCGCGCCAAGCATATCTTCGCCGGTATCCGTTCTTTTGGTATAAACAATATCCCGGCCGGATTTCCCAAACGGAATCCGCATCCCTTCTTCCTTACCGCCATGCGTTGCAAGGCGATAGACATCGGTCTGCTTGCTCGACAAATCCAACGAAAAATAACCTGACTGCTGAAATATTCTCATTTTCCGCATAGCCTGAAGAGAAATTCGAGATGCCGTAAGGTTTGCCACAGCGCCGTTTTCGAATGTAATTCGGGCGTTGGCAATATCCGCCTGTTCCGAAATGACCGAAACAGCGGCGGCTTGAATATCAGAAACCTGCGAACCGACCAACTTAAGAGCCAAATCGATATCATGGATCATCAAATCGAGCACAACCGCGACATCTGTTCCTCGTGGATCGAATGCGGCCAAGCGATGAGCCTCTATGAACGATGGCCGCATTTCATAGTCGGCAAGCGCGCGGACAGCCGGGTTGAAGCGCTCAATCTGACCGACGGTAACTGTGACCTTCTTCTTTTCGGCCAGATGAGATAATTGTAGGCCCTCTTCAAGCAACGCCGTAATCGGTTTTTCTATGAGACAATGGATCCCTCGCTCGATAAAAAAGGATGCTACTTCAAAATGTGTCGTGGTGGGAGTAACTATTGAAACGGCATCGACACTGTTAGCTACATCGTCAAGGCTTTTGAAAGCGCTCACTTTATATTCTGCGGCGTACGTCTCTGCGCGTTGGGGATCGGTATCGAAAAGCCCGACAAGCTGCGATTGCTCAAGGGTGGACAGCCATTTGAGATGATGACGGCCCAGCGCGCCTACACCAATTACTGCGGTTTTTAGTTTTCTCATCGAGCTAACTCAGAATGAATCAATGTATGACCGCCTGCTTTGTGGTTTACTATACCGCAGACTATTTGACTATCCCGCGATTGGAACGACCAAGAAAATCAAGTATAAGCTGAACTTCGGGAATAATTTGTACTTCCTGCTGAAGCCGTCCCAGCGCCTGAGTCGTGTTGAGTCCGGAAAAAAATAAGAGTTTGAATGTTTTCTCGAGAATTTTAATGACGTCTTTGCTGAATCCGCGGCGGCTAAGCCCGACTGAATTGATCCCGACAACTTTGATAGGATAGCCGCCAACTAAGGCATAAGGGCAAATATCCTGCTGTACGCGAAAACCACCGCCTATCATGGCATGGGCGCCGATTTTGACAAACTGATGAACCGGGACAAGTCCTCCGAGGATAGCAAAGTCGTCAATTTCGACGTGACCAGCGAGATTTACGGAGTTTGCCATTATGACATTGTTGCCCACAATACAGTCATGGGCGACATGTGAATAGGACATCAACATGCAGTCTGCGCCGATAGTCGTTTTACCATGAGCGATTGTACCGCGGTTGATGGTCGCATATTCACGGATAACGGTGCGGTCACCGATTATGGCCTGTGTTTTCTCGCCGCCGAATTTCAGATCCTGCGGCTTGGTGCCTATGACCGCGCCATGAGATACGTTGACCTCTTTGCCGAGAATTGTTCCTTCGGCCAGGAGCACATTTGAAGCTATGACGGAGCCATCGCCGATGACAACCGAGCCCTCGATTATAGTTGAAGGCCCAACTGAGACGTCTTTACCGATCTCCGCTTTCGGTGAAATTATTGCTCTTGGATGAATACCGTTCATCTATCCATCACCATTGCCATGAAGTCAGCATTTGCGACGAGTATATCATCGACGTACGCCTGGCCGCGCATCTTGCAGGCATTGCGACGGAAAGAAAGCATTTCAAGTTCAAAACGAATCTGGTCACCGGGCATCACTGGTCTTCGGAATTTAGCATTATCTATCGACATAAAATACACCACTTTTGTCTGCGGGTTTTCGATTGCGTTTAGTAACAATACACCGCCAGCTTGGGCCATCGACTCGAGAATCATCACACCCGGCATTATGGGATGCCCAGGGAAATGTCCTTGAAAGAATGGCTCGTTTATAGTGACATTCTTGATCGCCGTCACTGATTTATCAGGCACAAGGTCAAGAATTTTATCGATAAGCAGGAAGGGATAGCGGTGCGGCATAATATTTAAAATTGAGTTAATGTCAAAAAGGGCCGTGTTGGATTTCGAAGAATATTTTCCGGCCATCTTTTTCTTTTTGTACAGCTGGCGCATTTTTTTTGCCAGCGCGACATTAGCTTTATGACCCGAGCGGGCCGCCAGAACATGCCCTTTGAACGGCACACCGATAAGCATAAGGTCTCCAAGCAGATCAAGGGTCTTGTGCCTCACCGGTTCATTATAGTATCGCAGTGGAATATCATTGATAACACCGTTCTTGCCTACAAACGCCTCGTCTTTGAGATTGAGCGCCTTGCGGATCCGGTCAACTTCGACCTGACCGCCATCGGAATCATAGATAACCATTGCGTTATCAAGTCCGCCTCCTTTGATGAGACCCTGGGACTTAAGATGTTCGACCTCGGACAGAAAACAAAATGTACGCGCGCGAGAATATTCTTCTACAAATTCCTTGTTCAGATCAACAAGGGTTGTGTATTGAGTCCCGAGTGGCGAATTTTTGTAATCGATCATAAAGGTAATGCGAAGGTCATCGGATGGTGTGACAATGAGATCTACTCCACGATCAGCTTCTGAATATGCCATTGGCGTGTCTATTTCGAGATAGACTTTGTCGACCGCCTGTGTTTCGATGCCAGCTTCGAGTATTTTGTCGACATACGGCCTCGAGGAACCATCCATTATCGGCGGTTCATTGGCATTGAGTTCAACAATCATATTATCGAGCTGCAAACCGGCGAATGCGGCCAAAACGTGTTCGACCGTGTGAACACGGGCTTCGCCCTGCTGAAGGGTTGTGCCGCGCGCGGTCTCGACAACATGGTCGACATCGGCAATAACCGAAGGGTTGCCTGTCAAATCGACACGAACAAATCGAATCCCATGGTCGGGCGGAGCCGGACGGAAAGTCATGGCACAGGTATTTCCGGTATGGAGTCCGATACCGGATAAAGAGATAGGACGCTGTATCGTGCGCTGTTTTTGAAACATAAGCTTTAGTTATCTAACAAGTTGGGCAGAGTATACGAAGAAACGATGGCTGATTCAAGGTTTAATTTCGGAGAGCAGACATATCGATTGAAGGGAACTGTGGCTGGTGTACGTCCTCATGCACCAGCGAATTACTCACATTTCTCATTGCGACTTTTATTTCTGAGTCCGCCTTCGCGGATGGCAATCTCATGCCTGCTCGCTGTGGCGCTTTCCCTCATCAGTGCTGTCAGGCGCCCTCGCCTGACAGTTCAATCATAGTGTCGGGCGAGGGATAGCATCCCCAGCTTGTGGCGCCCGACACCACAGCACGAGTAAGACCACACCGTCCGCCGCGGCGGACCGCACGAAGCCATTTCATGGCGTATTCCCTCATTGGACTTTCGTGCAGGCCGTCTCTGGCCTGCACCAATATCAAGATAACACTGTCCGCCGCGCCTGCCCGCTGTGGCGGGTTCGCTTATTCGTGATGGCAGACGATCCCCCCCACCCTCCTATATCTCTTTCAGTGTTTTAACTCGCCGCAATTTTCGAAACAGTTGAACATATTCTTTCACCATTATCTCCTCGGCCTCAGACAATCCTTCCATCATAGGGATACCGATCTTGATCACGGCACGCACCATATCAGCCGTCGTGCGATTATACTTATCCGCAAGCGCTTTCAAACGCATTTTCTATTCATGCGAAATGGAGATAGTGAGGCAGTGATCCCGGCGAAGTTTTTCGGTTTTTGACGTTTCATGTGGCATTGATTTCCTTTCTAAATTAGTATTTCAGTGTCCAATGATTTCTATTCGTTCCGTTAATGGTATTTTTCGTGTCCGATAAGGATTTGAGGGGTTTTGATACCAATGCCGTATTTAAGTTTTAGAATTTCAATGACCCCCTTCCATGTCGAAGACCTGTCACGCGCGGCAATCAGGCAGTCGATTTCGACCCTGAACCGTGATCCACAGATAATACAGCCGGTTCTGCTCTCTGAACTATGCGTCCAAGTGAACTGCTCCTTCACAAACGGCGCGAGCTTTTTTCTCAGCTTTATAACGGCCCGGCTGTGAAGTGATTCGAGTTTATGCATCCCCCGTCCTGATTTTTCAGAAATCTTGCGGTAAGATTCCCCAGTAAAATAAAAGCGTTCGATAAACTCACGCTCGTCATCGCTGAGACTGCTAATCGCCTGTGAAACTCGGTCGCGGATTAATTGAACGCGTCTATGATCCGAGTCATTTCCGAACTTCCAGACATCTGACAGCTCGGACGGGCTGTATGCTTCCAACGGAAGCGGTTCAGAAGCACATTCAGACGAGCCTGATTCCTCGTCAGCCAATCCCCTTTCTTCTGTCTGGGGAATCCCGGACTGGTCGAAATCCAGCCCAATTTCCGGGTCAAAGCCGAGTTCTGTAATCCAGTTTTGATAGATAAGCCGGTTCTTTGCCATTCTCCTGCTCCTTGCAATTTTAGATATATCTGCCGGCCAAGTGCATACCCTTTCGATATTGGCACTCGCCGAAACGCAAGCAGAAGTAGGCGGATTGGCAACGATTCGGCTACCACTTGGCTATCGCATCCAAAAGCAGGCCAACCGCTTACCTTGTATCACATGAATCACATTTAACGCCGTTCAAAAAAAGAAAATGACGGATGCGGCTTTTGCACGGATTTTGCATATATTTCGTATAAGCGAAGTTGGTCGTCACCAAAAAAGTCGACTTCGATATTGTATTGATTGTTAGAATGGAGCGTACAGAATACCCATGGATAATACATCAGCAGGGTCTGTGAAATCACCTGAAGCGCCAAAACGCCCAATTGTTTCGGGCATCATCTGGCTTGGAGTCGGACTCGTTTTGCTCTCTGTCGTGAACGATGTCCTCCCCCCGCTGTCCACTTCGTGGCCGATGATAATCATTGTAATCGGTCTCGCGCTCATACTCAGCGCAGTTCTCAAAGACCGCAGACCGCAAGAAACCCGCTAAATACACATCCCGTTGACTGGAACGCACAGTCCATAAAAGGAGGCTCTCTGGATACCCAAGGATTTGAACGCGTCAATGCTTTCCCCGGCTATTATCCTTCAAATCATATCCAGAACCCTTACGAGCGTTTTCTGTCCGAGAGTGGCAACAGCAACTTTCAGACTTCGCTGTGGACATATTTTGTCCTTGGTTTCCTTATCCTGATCTATCCCGTGCTTTCTCTCATTGATGTCGGCAACGACCCTTTGGCTATGCTGAGAGGGCTGAGCGAGGGTATGCTGATTATGATGCTTGTGTTGACTATCGCTTTTCAATGGTTCATTTATCTTTTTAACTATATCGCCGTTCATCAGGAACGAACCGGTTTGGCTGGTGTGGGGCTGACACAAATCCGCGCAGTTGACCTTGCCTACGGCATCGCCTTTCTTCTCGCGGCAAATCTCATTCTCTCCGGGCTGGCTTGGCTGCTCGCTCAAATCGGCTATCCCATGTCAGGCGAACTTGGATTACTAATTCCCAAGGACACAGCCGGCCGCATTGTCTGGGCGGGGGTTGCCTTCACTGCCGGTTTTTGCGAAGAGGTCGCCTTTCGTGGTTATCTCATGACACGGCTGCGGATCATGGGACGCTTCAACAATTGGCTCATCCCGACAATTGTATCAGCCGTTGCCTTTGGTATGTGCCATGCCTATCAGGGCATTCCCGGCTTGATTGTTATCACAGTATATGGGGTGATGTTTTCGCTTCTCTATATCCGCACGGGCTCGCTTTGGCCGTGTATCATCGCGCACTTCCTTCAGGATCTCGGCGCGCTCTTCTTCCCGCAGTAAAAGATTGCAATTCCAGCCTTTGGAGAGCGCAAAATCCATCTTATTGTTCGTGTGGGCAGTCTCTCGCCCGCACCAAGTGGCCGTCAGGTCACACACACTCCTCGCTGTTCGCTCGAAGTGACCAAGGCCAGACGGACCAGGAAACTGAGATTGCCGCGTCGTTCCTCAGACGGCACTCCTCGCAATGACGGGGTCGCAATGTTGGCTATGATTCTTGTACCACACTGCTTGCGGTGTGATCTTTATCTTGGCGAATATCGGACGTCAGTCCGCCGCGGCGGGACTGACCTACAAATATCGTTAGTGTGGTG
>JAWXAN010000079.1 GCA_034439475.1 Candidatus Zixiibacteriota bacterium | reverse complement strand
TCGGCGGAGGGATTATTGGTCTCTCTGTTGCCTTTTATCTCGCCCGCGCCAAATACGGGCAGATTGTCGTGCTTGAGAAAGAACGTTTTCTCGGTTCAGACTCCACCGCCAAAGCCGCCAAATAAGTCATTGTCGTATATGCGGAACTTTTACAACTTTCAAATGCTATAAAATTACTAAGACTTACCGTTGTTCCATCGATAAGAAGAGGGCATGAGTTCGGAACGCGAATCACAATTTTTTTGCAGTGAGGATAATATTATGTTAGATGGATTCAGCGCATCCGCGATTTACGGAGTGCACATCATTCACTATTTGTCCCAACATCCCGAAAAACCTTCGATAACCTCCACCGAGATTGCCCGGGCATATAACATCCCGTACGACTCGACAATGAAGGTGCTCCGTCAACTGGCCAAATCAGGGCTGGTAATGGCTCATCGGGGTTTCAAAGGCGGCTTTTCGCTTCGCAAAACCGCGCAGGAAATCAGCCTTGGCGATGTTGTCGAAAGTATCGAAGGCTCAATTGAAGTGAGAGATCCCTTGGCTGATACAGTCGGCGACGGGATGATACGCGCATCAATAGGGACAATTATGACTGAGGCTCTGCTTACTCTGAGAAACTCGATCAAGGCTATTACGATTGACCACTTGGGCCAGCATGTGCACAATGTGACTATGGCCCCGGGCCGAATCACAACTCAAATGAGCAGATCGAATAATTCGCTCGAATAATTCGCTTAAGTCTTTAATTTTTCAGCCATTTCGGGAGTAGGACACTACTACCGAAATGGCTGTTTTCTTTTTTTGTGAACCGTGTACCCCACTCCGCCACGGCGGACGGTGGGTTTTTCATGTCTTACATTTTTATGCACCCCCCACAATAATTTCGAACTTGTTAATCACAAGCTCACTGAAAATATATTAGCAAAAAAAAAATGACCGAATTTTCATGCACTCTTTTTGTGCACAGCAATTCCAGTCTCATGCCCAATAAATGTGCAACTGCCAAAGTGGCGGAAATATGCCAGACTTGCTTGACATTGCAGTCAATCTCTACTATTTTTTTAGGATATGAATCGCGAAGAGATACTTGAGTTTATCAAAAGTAAAACGTCCCACCCGATGAAAATCAAGGAGTTGGCTAAGGCTCTTGATATTGACAGCTCGGAGTATACTCAGTTCCGTAAAACGATTAAGTCATTGCTGGACAGCGGAGATTTGGTAAATCTGAATCGCTCGAGGATCGGTGTTGCCGACGAAATGAATATTATGGTGGGGAAACTTTCACTCTCTCGCAACGGAACCGGATTTCTGATGCGGGAAGGGGTTGAAGAGGATATTCTCATTCCACCGACTATGCTATTTACCGCTCTTGATGGCGATAAAGTGATGGTCCGGCTTCGCGGCTTCGTCGGCGAAAGACAAAGCGGTGAAATCATCAAAGTTGTCGAACGTACTCCGCGAAATATAGTCGGCCTGTTCAAACAGGTACGGCTCTTCAATTACATCGTTCCGGACAATCCCAAATTACACCGCGACATCTACATTCATGAATCCGAGACGCTTGGCGCGAAAGACGGCCAGAAGGTTGTTGCGGTGCTCACGGCATGGGATGACCCATATCTCAATCCCGAAGGGAAAATTGTAGAGATACTCGGACTGCCAAATGCGCCCGGGGTCGATATGCTCACTGTCATCAAAAGCTTTGGGCTTCCTGAGCAGTTTCCAGCCGATGTCATCGCCGAAGCCGAACAGGCATCAGCAAAACTTTCAGATGTGTCAATGGCTGACCGGCTTGATCTGACCAATGAGTGCATTTACACAATTGACCCCTTCGACGCGAAAGACCATGACGATGCTGTATCGGTTATAAAAATTGATGGCGGTTTTCGGCTTGGTGTTCATATAGCCGATGTTGCATATTTTGTCGAGGAAGGCTCCGCACTCGACAAAGAAGCCATGCTTCGCGGAAACTCGGTCTATCTCCCTGGTTTGGTGGTACCCATGCTTCCTGAAGCGCTTTCAAACGATGTCTGCTCTCTGAAACCAAATCGAAAGCGGCTCGCCCACTCAATTTTTCTGGATTTTGACACCAAGGGGAAATTGCTGACATGGAAAATGGCCGACACCGTTATTCAGTCTAAGGCCAAGCTTTCGTATGAACAGGTACAGGATTTTTTTGATAATACTAAAGAGGTGACCGAGATAACGGAAGAAGTCGCCGACAATCTTTTTCTTGCCAGACAACTGGCAACATTACTAAGTAAACGTCGCTTCTCCGAGGGTTCGCTCGATTTCGATTTGCCGGAATCAAAAATTATACTCAACGAAAATGGGGAAGTGCTCGATCTGGTCAACAAAGTCCGGCTTGAGTCACATCGGCTCATCGAAGAGTTCATGCTGGCCGCGAATCGGGCTGTGGCAATACAGGCCTTTCGAATGGCGATGCCGTTTATTTATCGCGTCCATGACAAGCCGTCACTTGAGACACTCCAGACCTTTTCTGAGACAATGGAACGGCTTGGTAAGAGCTTTCCGGTTTCGCCCACAATGCGGCCGGTGCAGTTTGCGCGTTTTCTCGAAAGCATTGCCGATTCCCCTGAGTCGGAGTTTATCAATGAACTGATGCTTCGCTCGATGAAAAAAGCTGTGTACCAGCGTGACAATATCGGGCATTTCGGGCTGGCCTTTTTGCATTACACCCATTTTACATCGCCCATACGGCGATACGCCGATTTGCTTGTACACCGGCTCACCCGCCACCTGAGGCGCGGGCCGTATCCGGGACCGCTTGCGAAAAAAGTCGGATCTATAATCGATTCTGTAAGCAAGCAGACCTCAGACACCGAGCGCGTGGCAGAAGCCGCGGAACGTCAGGCGATAAAAATTAAACAAGTCGCCTTTATGGCCAAACATGTCGGTCAGGAATATGACGGCGTTATCTCGGGTGTGATGCCGTTCGGTTTTTTTGTTCGGCTAAAAAATATGGGCGTGGAAGGTTTGGTGAGAGTATCGACCATCGACGATGACTACTATATTCATGATGAGAAGCATTACCGGCTTGTTGGCCGTCGCAATAAGCGGAGTTTTCGCATGGCGGATCCGGTGCGGGTCAGCATTTTGAAAGTGGATGTGACACGAAATGAGATTGATCTCGCCCTTGTGACAGAACCAGAGACACAGACAAGACCCAAAACAAAGATAACCAAATCGGCCGCCTTCCCGCATCCGGCCAAAAAAAGGTCGGGGCCACCGAAAGCGCTCAAACATCGCGGGAAGAAAAAGAAGTAGAGATTTCGAAAGCGTGCATACTCGCATATTCGGGTTAGACCATGAATAGCCTTCTTCAAGTAGCAGTTTTAGCCGACCGAGATTCATTTGATCGAAGCGGGATTAAGTGGGAAAGGCTCGGCACACTCGCCGCTGAACTCGCAGAAATATATCAATTGGTCAAAGAACAGAAGATCGATCTCATTATTGTGGGGCGGAATCGGCATGAGGTCACGCCTTCAGTCGCACTGAGACTTCGCAGGCATAACGGCCTAACTGAAATCTGGCAGGTTTCAGATGTCGAAAGAGTCGATCCTCCCTATCCTCATTTCGATGGTTCGATATCTGTGGACCTCGATCAAAAGGGATTGGCAGATAAAATAAAGCAGATTCTCGCCGACGGTGAACTGCTGAAATCATATGGGATAGTATCCCGCTCGCCATTGATGAAGGTTCTTGCGCGGACAATCTCCCGAGTTGCCCCAAGCGATATCTCGGTGCTCATCGTTGGTCCTTCTGGTTCAGGTAAAGAACTTGTCGCCAAAGCACTCCATGCCGACTCAACCCGCTCAAAGAATCCGTTTGTGGCAATCAACTGCGGTGCATTGGCTGAGGGAATTTTAGAATCAGAGCTGTTTGGGCATGAAAAGGGAGCCTTCACAGGTTCGGTCGGAAAACGGGATGGGCTGTTTCATAAGGCTGAAGGTGGCACTATCTTCCTCGATGAAATTGGCGAAACAAAACCGGATATGCAGGTGAAGCTGCTTCGTGTGCTTGAAGACGGCGCGTATTACCCAGTGGGGTCATCCAGTCCCAAACGCGCCAATGTGCGGGTAGTGGCGGCGACAAATCGGGACCTTACGGAAGCAATTTCCGAGCGTCAGTTTCGGGAGGATTTGTACTTTCGTATTGGTGTTGTAAAAATCATTCTGCCGCCTCTGCTTAACCGCAAACAGGATATACAGCCGTTGCTTGAATATTTTTGGCGAGATGAGCCTGATTTGCAGTGCGCCGAGTCTGCTTTGGAATTGCTTGGCCGCTATGATTGGCCCGGTAATATTCGACAGCTGAAAAATTTTGCACTTCGAATGGCGGCCCTGAAACCGCCCGGTCTGGTGAGGGCTGAAGATGTCGAGCGTTTTCTTGATGAACAGCGTTCAACTTCGACACATCTGCCGGTCGCCACAGGCCGGACAGTGGAGGCAGCGGGGCAGGAGTTGATGTACCGGGCTATACTCTCATTGGGTAACGAAGTGCGGACTCTTCGTGATCTGATAACGTCAAATCTGCCCAGCCAAAACTCCGGGTATAACAACCACGCGACGGGTATGAGCGTGGAAACGACATCGACGATGGATGGGATGGAAAAAACGCTTATTGCTAAGTCTTTGGCCGAAACCAATGGGAATCGCAAAGAGGCCGCACGACGACTGGGTATAGGCGAGCGCACGCTCTATAGGAAACTTACCAAGTATAATCTGAGTTGAGAAAATGATAGCCATCATGAAATTGAAATTTATTCTATGTATTGTATGTCTGCTCAGCTTTCTCTTTATATCGGAGACAATTTTCGCTCAAGGGCTGTCGCTGGATGTCTATCCATCGGAAGATGAGCTTCTCGAAGCTTTCCTCTCAGGGGAGATAGATTACGAGCAGTATCTGCTTATTCAGGAGATTCAACTCTTTGGAGTTGATTCAAGTCACTCGTATCTGCTGCATCAGATTCCGAATCTTGGCCTTTCGCAAAGGTATTTTCAAGGCAGGACAACTTCGCGCGAAGCCGATCAGGAGACTGGATTTGTCGCGCCTGTTGTTCCGGGTACGGGAAAGTTGGCGTACAGGTATTCTGAGCAACTGAATGAAAATGAAACGGGCCGGTATCGATTTTCCGGGTTTGTTAATCTGAGTGAGCATTGGCAGGCTAAAGGGCAACTATACAAAGAATACTCGGGTGTTGAACGGGTTACCTTTCGCTCATTTGAATATCATGACACGCGCTCAGTGCACACTGTCAAAATCGGCAATTTCATCGAGCAGTTTGGTCTGGGGAGTATCATCGGCTATAGGGGGAAACTATTTCAATATTCGGATAAGCTCGATGATGAGTCGATTCTCTTTCCGGACTTCGGCGGTTTTAACGGATTGTACATAGCGGCTCTGGCTGATGACGTCGCCAGTGAAGCAATGATTTCGTATAACCGAGGCGCAGAGCATACGCTCCTGACGTTTGGAACTATCGCTTCTCGCAAAATTAATGACCTCACAACGGGCTTGCAGTTCGGCCTCAACCATTTGGCTGACCGAAGGGTTGGCCACAATCGACAAACCGCGACGGCGTTCAATAATTCAAAACTGGGACTCACAGGACATTTTGACTACCCATCGGGCTACACCGCGCTTGAATTAACGGGCCAAGCTGGAAGTATCAATGACCGTGGGGGGTATGTCACCGATGGTGCGGCTTTGGTTGAGGGTATTCATCAGAATGAGCGGATTCAGTTTCAATACGCAGGCTGGTTTTATGGAGATCGCTGGCAGGATCTATCGGGGGGCGGAAGAAGCGCTCCACTTAGGCACACGACAACTCTTGACAGTGTCGACTTTGAGTTTAGCGATAAGCGAAAAGATCAGAAAGGGGCTCTGCTTAAGGGAATTGTTTCTCCGAGTGAAAATTATCAGATAATAAGCTCATTGCATGGCGCGGGATACAATGCCGATACATCGCTCACCCAGATAGGTCTGGGCTTAATTCGAAAGTTAAACCCCGATTTTTCGCTTCGTGTCGATTATCTTGGGACTATGCGAACCGGACAGACGTTGACAGACGATGAAGAAAGTTTTGTTCAGACATTCCAGATAGAAAGCCGGTGGGGTCATCCGCGCTGGTCTGTTCGTCAAAGGGTAAGTTATCGCAGCAACAACGCAAAACAAACCGTTGGGCTTTTCGCGCATGTACGCTATATGCCTGCTCCGGCTCTCACATTTGACCTGTGGACAAATTTCAGTTCTATTGATGAAGTTGGCATCCAGCGAGCAAACGGATACTTCAGGTCAGAGTTCTCACTATTCAATTCTCTTCGCGCGGCCCTCAAACTCGGTCATACTTATGCCTCAAACAGCGTAAAGAAAAACCAGGGCGTTGCAACTTTTGAATTGACGGCGACGCTGTGACACGGCACAACGCTAGCGTTCTTTTTGTCTGCGTGTTTTTTATTCTGACCTTTGGGCCCTCACACATTCTTGCAGGTCTGATTGTCAACGAAGTCCTGGCCAATGAACCCGACAGCACACAGACGTTGGAGTGGTTTGAACTCTACAACGACCAGATTCAGGCGACAAATGTAAAGCTGTATAACATACGAGTTGGAGCGCAGACGCTCACTCTCGATACCATACAAGGTCTTACTCTTCTGCCGCGCATGTACGCAGTTGTCTGCCGTGATACAGCCGCCGTCAAAGCGCGTTGGCCGGAGATGGCGGAATGGACAAATACAAGGTTTTACCAGGAATCATTTGCTCTGCCGAACACCATCGATTCGGTCTCGTTATTTTTTGGCGCGACGCTTATATCAACTCTAAAGTGGAATGCCGCGGGTATAGACGGCTATTCGTGGGAGCGAGTCAATCCGGCATTGGCTGTTGTTTCTCAATCGATCGACAGAATTGGCTCGACACCGGGATTTATTAATTCTCTCACACTTGTCGTTGATGATCTGGCTGTAATCAGTGTGCAGGTCACCCCTGACACTGGAGCCGCGAGAGTCGCAGTGACTATTGCGAATAAGAGCCCGCAACAAGTGACTGGCGGGAGTCTCAGGCTATTTTTTGCAGATTCGCTTATCCCATCATTTGAAGGGGCTGAAATTATTTCAGTGCCGCTGCCGCCAGTTGATCCGGGATTCAATACTTTGGCTTCGCAAACCATAATGGTCAATGGCATCCATCAGTACATTGGGGCTTCGGTAAACAGCGACCCGCGAAACAGAAATAATCGAATGGATGCGGTCGTTACGGGCAATCTCTTTCCGCCGTTGCAGCTGAATGAATTTTTGGCAAATCCAACCGGCGCCCTTTTCAGTGAGTGGGTAGAACTTAAGAGCCTGCTATCAAATGACTCAGTCGATCTTGCGGGATGGCAGCTCGGCGACGCGCTTGACCTTCGCGTTTTAAGTCCGACATCTATAGTGATTCCGCCCGGAGAGTATGTTGTTGCCTGTCAAAATCTCAGCAACATGCTGGTTTTTTATCCAAATATTCCAAGCCAGACAATTGAACCGCCGAGTTGGCCATCGCTGAATGAAGCAAGCGATATTGTCCGGCTTGTCGATCCGTACGGCTTTGAAGTGTACCGCTTCACTTACACAAATAGCTGGGATGACAATGCAACGTGGAGCCGAGGAGAGACTCTTGGACGGGAAAACGACTGGGGACGCTCAGAGCCTAATGGCGGGACACCGGGGGAAATGAATGTTGTGCTCTTTACCGCCGATTCAAGTAATGAACTTTCGATAAAGCTCGAACCGAGGATTTTTACGCCCGATGGGGATGGAGTCTATGATATGCTTACTATCACGATCAATCCGCCTGAGGCGTCATCGTATTCGTTGAAAATTTACGACCGGCAGGGACGAATAGTGCGCACGTTACTTGATAACGATGCTGATTTTCGCGGGCAATATGAGTGGGATGGGACGAATGAAAATGGGCGGCGTCAGCCTATTGGAATATATATAATATATTTTGAGGCCGAAGGGGTCGAGTCAATAAAACAGACAGCGGTTATCGCAAGATGAAAAGTTGGCAATTTATTTTTCATCTCCTTATGGCCGGTGTGTTCAGCGGAGTTATTACGAAATCGGCATTGGCTTATGAGCTATTTAATCCGCAATCGTTTGGACTTGGCCGGTCAGTTATACTTTCGGAGCCGACCGCTTCGACGCTCGTCAATGTTCCGGCGTTTCTTGCAAGGGGCATCTGGAAATTTGAAAGCGGTTATTTGCGGACGTATGAATTGAGCGAGTTAGACCAACTAATTCTTTCGGCTGGCTATCGTGTAAATAATATTACGTTTGGTCTTGGCCTGTCTCAATTCGGGAAGAGCGACCTGTACAGCGAGAGGATTATTAGGGGATTGATGGGATATAATCATGAGCGATGGGTCTTTTCGGCGACATTGTCGGCGATGATGGTCGAGATCGGGAATGACAAAGGGTCGTTCAGGACGGCAACGTTCGGCTTGGGTGCGGCCTACCGAAATCGCGTCAGCATGCTCTATTTGGCGCTCGAAACCGACAACCTGACTTCGCCCAAGCTTTATGACGGCGCACAAAAGACCGAACCGACCGGTTCGCTATACGCGCAATTTAATGCAGCGAAGTCTTTTTCATTTACAGGACGACTCAGAGTTGAGAAATTCCAGAGTCCGCGATTTTCGCTCGGGCAGAGAATTCAGATTGCCGACGAGGCCGCCGTCCATTGGGGATTTATTAGCAAGCCGTTCGAATATGGGGCCGGATTTGATTTAGGGTTGGGCGGAATCAGATTTGGTTATGCGACAGCCATACATCCTGTTCTCGGCTTCAGCCATGCAATCAGTCTGGGGTACGGACAAAGGACAAAGCAGACGGAGGATTGGGAATGAGCCTGCTGGGACGAGTTGAAATTGAAGCGCGGGAGGAGCGGGAACTCGCACCTTACGCATCGCTGGCATCAGCATCACGCGGCAGAGTATATCCCATGGCAGAACATGCGTATAGGACTTCATTTCAACGCGACCGTGACAGGATTGTTCACTGTTCTGCCTTTCGGCGGATGGAATACAAGACACAGGTTTTTCTTCCCCATGAAGGGGATCATTTCCGTACAAGGCTCACGCATACAATGGAAGTCGCGCAAATTAGCCGCACCCTCGCGAGAAATTTACGGCTGAACGAAGACCTTACCGAAGCAATCGCGCTGGTGCATGATTTGGGCCATACCCCGTTTGGACATTCCGGCGAGGAAGCGTTAAATGAGCTTATGACCGGCTATGGCGGGTTTTATCATAATTTGCAGTCTTTGCGCGTTGTCGATCTGCTCGAGCAACGCTATCCTGAACATCCAGGACTCAATTTATCTTACGAGGTTCGTGAAGGAATTGTAAAGCACGAGAGCACGCATAAATCAATCCCAAAAGAATTCTCGCCGGAACTGCGGCCAACACTTGAAGCATCGCTTGTTGATATTGTCGACGAAATCGCCTACAGCGCCCACGATATAGACGATGGCGTCCGCGCCGGTCTTATTTCAATCGATGACCTTCGTGACCTCTCGATTTGGCTCTCGCACCCTGAACGAATTGGGCCCTTTGACAAGAGTCTGCGCCTGTCATCGCTCGCGCCTGACCAAAAACGTCACGCTCTGGTGCGTTGGCTTGTCGACAGGCTCGCAACCGATGTACTTGATGAAACCGAGCGGCAAATTGAAAACGCCGAAATTACTGATACTGATACGCTGAGACGGTCAACGGAAAAGATATGCCGATACTCCGCCACGACAGCTGACCGGGTGAAAGAGTTGAAACAGTTTCTTGGCAAACGGCTCTACCGGCATCCGACACTTATAGAACTGTCCGATCGCTCGCGGAAGATTCTGACAACCCTCTATGGCAAGCTCTCGGATGCGCCTGAGCGAATGCCTGCCCGGTTCAAAGAGATGCTTCTGACTGAAGAAAAGGAAATTGTCGTTGCTGATTATATCGCCGGGATGACCGATCGGTATGCAGAGAAATTATCTGAGGAGTTAAAGGTATAAAAAGATTTTTAGGTGTCATTTCGAATGAGATTCAGTGCCTGCACACAGGTATCAACTTCTGTCTGCTCGCGCTCTTTATTGTTACTGGCGTAGGTTCAGAATCTGGGAAGGCCGCAGACGACAGCACAACAGTAAAAGCTCCAATGGTCGAGCAGACCGAAACGCTCATCGGTCTCCAGTTCGATCCAAAAGAACGTGACAGCATGCTCACCGACCTCGATGACTATCTCGATGCGTATAAAAAAATTCGCTCAATCACCATCCCGAACAGTATTGTGCCCGCAATGCAATTTAATCCTCTACCAAATGGTTTCACATCCGAGACAACATATCATAAAATAGCCTGGTCGCCCGCGGGGCAAATCTCGGGAGAATTGAACGAGAGCAAGCTTGCCTATCTCTCGGTACGTGATTTAGCTGAACTGATAAAAACAAAACGCCTGACATCGGTCGAGCTTACAAAAGTATGTCTCGCTCGGCTCAAACGCTTTGATTCTGTTCTACATTGTGTCGTCACACTTACCGAGGACCTTGCCCTACGTCAGGCCGTAGCCGCCGATTCAGAAATTGCCGCAGGCACATATCGGGGATTGTTGCATGGCATCCCTTACGGAGCCAAAGATTTATTGTCGGTCAAAGGCTACCCGACATCATGGGGCTCGAACATCTATAAAACTCAGACCTTTGCGCACGATGCCGATGTCATCGCCAAGCTCAATCAGGCCGGAGCGGTTCTCGTCGCCAAACTCTCTCTCGGCGAACTTGCATGGGGGGATGTCTGGTTCGGCGGAACCACTCGCAATCCCTGGCAGCCGGATTCAGGCTCAAGCGGTTCCTCGGCCGGATCGGCATCGGCTGTCTCCGCGGGACTTGTGCCGTTTGCTATCGGTTCAGAAACATGGGGCTCAATTGTTTCTCCGTCGACCGTCTGCGGGACAACGGGACTTCGGCCCACCTACGGAAGAGTCAGCCGCGCCGGAGCGATGGCGCTCAGTTGGTCGATGGATAAACTTGGCCCAATCTGCCGCACGGTAGAAGACTGCGCGATAGTATTGGATGCCATTCATGGGACATCGATAGGAAATAATAGGAGAGCCAAAGATCCTTCAGCAGTCGACATCCCTTTTAATTATGACCCGTCGATTGATATAAAACAATTGAAGATCGGCTTTCTGAAAGATGACTTCAATAATGACAGCTCCTATGCCTCTTTCAATAAATCTGCTTTGAAAACACTGCGTGATCTCGGGGCTCGGCTGAAAGCTATTAGTTTGCCTAATTATCCGATTGATGCGATGTCTTTGATATTGACAGCCGAAGCCGCATCGGCATTTGATGACTTGACCCGTTCCAACAATGACACGCTCATGGTTCGTCAGATTAAAAATGCATGGCCGAATGTTTTTCGGGGGGCGCGATTTATTCCCGCGGTGGAGTATATTCAGGCAAACAGATTGCGCACGATGGTAATCGATTCGATGGCGTTAATTATGGATTCGGTCGATTTGTATATCGCGCCATCGTTTGAAGGAAATAATTTGCTCATGACCAATCTGACCGGCCATCCCTGTGTTGTTTTGCCGAATGGATTTGACAGTACCGGGAATCCGGTCTCTATATGTTTGATCGGGCGGTTATACGGCGAGGCGACGTTGCTTGCGGTTGCCAAGAAATATCAGGATGCAACTGATTTTCATCTTAGACATCCAGAACGGTTTAGCGGGAAGTTTTAGGAGTGGGAGTTTATGCGGTGTCGGGCGTCTCCGACCGACGCTAAGGACGAAGCTGAACTGAGATTGCCACGTCGTGGATAAGAATCCGCTTCTCGCAACGACGGGCAGGCTAAGTTGACTTTGATTCTTGTACCACACTCCGCGCCGTGGCGGACGGTGTGATCTTATTGTTGGTGCAGGCCAGAGACGGCCTGCACGAAAAAGACAAAGATGGATTCTCCACCGCGGCGGATGCCCCGCAGTATATTTCATCAAACAGTTGGTTCTCACACTGGGCATATAAAAACCCACCCGTTGGGTGGGCTACAGGAGTAAAGGATCAGACCGTCCGCCGCTCCCACCGGCACGAAGAAGAATATCTGGTTTCCGGCCTGCGCCGGAATGACATTAGCGAAGAAGAATATGAGATTGCCATCCGCCGCGGCGGACTCAGAAGCGAAACTCGCAATGACGTGCCTAAGTATGAACTGTCAGGCGAAGGCTTTCAAGTCCGACGAAGAAGGGCGCCTGACAGCACTTTATCGGAGAGATTTGCAGGTGCACGAGGGCTTTTAAGTCCGCCGAAGGTCTAAAAACGGCGCTTTATTGACAAAATGCAGCGATGGAACTTCGTTGCGATAAGGGAGTTAAAGATAAGCAATACAGACATTATGACTTTTGGCTATTGACAAGTTGAGACCTTTTGACGATGATAATACAGTATGCTTAGCGCTTTACGACAATTAAAAATACTCTTTATCCTGATCGCGGTATTTTCATTTTCTGCCACGCGTTGTTTATGCTCCCATCACTTTACCCCGCCATCTCCGGAATCCGACTGTTGTGCAAGCGAGCGCTGTGTTCCCGAGAGTCCACAATCCGGAAGCGAAAGTCATCTTCCCGAAAACGTGCCCAAGTCTGATTTTTGCTGTTCTACTTTACAGCAGTTGATCAATTCAAATGACCAGCGAAGTGAGTCGCAGAAACTTTCGGTCATTGCGCGATTGTCGCTATTGAACACAGACTATGCATCGCAATCTTTTGTATCCACGCCTTGTTCTCTGCATTCTTCAGCCGAAGACGCGTCACAAGCACAAGCCTCTCCCCTTCCTCTTTATTTGTCCACTCATTCCCTGCGTATTTGACCATCTTCTATTTCCTCAAAAACATTTAAGGAAATACTCCTAATAAGACAATTGAACATACTATGGGATCTTTGGTCTCATGGTTAGCCAATACTTAATGGTTTATAGGTGTTTTACAATATGGGCAAACGTGAGTTGGTTCTATCAGGCCTTGTGCTAATACTCAATGCTGGTGGAAAAGCAGGACAACTGACTGTCGATCAGGCCGTGGAGATCGCAGTCACAAGTAACAAAGAAATCGCAGCGCAACGGCAGTTGCTTCGCGCCGCCGGAGCCGAACTGGTTTTCTCCAAACCCAAGTTCGTTCATAACCCTGAGCTCGAATTTGAGGTGGAAAGCGACGCTCTTACTTCATCCGACGGCAACAGCCGGATTACGGTTGGGCTGAGTCAGGAGTTTGAACTTGGCGGCCAGCGAAATTCAAGATTTGCGCTCGTAGAAAATCGTTTTCGAAGAGCGAAGCTTGAATTGGAAATCATTGAACGTTCGGTCGCAAGACAGACTCGGCTGGCGTTTTATGGAACGCTTATTGAACAGAAGCTTTCCGCACAATGGTCGGATGTCGAGTCCCGTTCAGGGAGAATTCGGGATTCGGCTCAGCGACGAGCATCCGAAGGGATAATTCCGCAATCGGAGTTTCAGTTCCTCGACCTTGATTACCTATCTATAAGAGCTCAGCAATTAGGAGCAGAGGCTGATTATGCATTGGCGGAAACCCGGCTTGCCCTTCTTTTGACTAATGCCGATCCGGATACGCTGTCGCTCGTGGGCGAGGCGAGTGACCTCGTTGAAGAAATCTCATCGGACAGTCTTCTTATTCTCAACAATAAGTCTCATCCTGAACTCCGACGATTAGAATTATTAGAAGAGGAACTCGACCAACGATTCAATTTAGCTCACAGCAACCGAGTGCCGAATCTCAGGCTCGGCGCATTTTACTCTCGTGAACGTCGGACTGATGGCTCTAACGGATCAAGCAACGACCCTTATCTAAGTTCGGGGAGAACCGAGACTGAAAATCTGTTGGGGCTTCGTATCTCCATACCGCTTCCATTTTTCAATCGCAACAAGGCCGAACGGGCCAGATTTCAAGGAGAATCAGAAGCAGCGCGGATTTCCCTTAAGGGCTCCGAAGGTCGAATTTCTACAGTTGTAAGAGGCGCAGTGGATAATCTGGAAAGGGCTAAAGCTTTGTTTGAATTGTCGTCAGGGACAGTGCCGACGGTTGATTCACTCTTTGTGCTTCTTGAAAGCGCCTATGGCGAGGGACGTATTCCTGTTGAACGATATTTGTCTCAAAAAGAATCGCTGCAACAGCACAGATTCTCTTATTACCGCAATTTACGCGCGCTGAATGATGCGCGCATTGAACTTGAAAATGCTTTAGGCCTCACGGCACCGTCCGTAACGCTTGGGAGAGATGATAATGAAGAATAAATATTTACAACGCCTTTTGCATGGACATATCCGGTCGTTCGTCTATGGCGTATCGCTCTTGTTGGTTATGGCAGTCCACATTGTGAGCGTTCAGGCTCATGGCGACGATGACCATGGGGCGTCAGCTGCCAAACCGGCTATGACCGGCGAACCATCGAATCGCCCATGGGGGGCCAGTGATAATTTTGAGGTCGTGGTCGTCTATACCGCAATCGAGCCGGGTACAGAGACAGTTCTTGATTTCTATCTCTCCGACTTTAACACAAATATTCCCGTAGCCGGGGCAACGGTGGAAATTACAGTGAGCGGATCTGATATCTCCCCGCTGTTAGCGGTTGCAGAGCCGGATTCAGGTCTCTATTACGCCAAAATACTTTTTCCAGATACTGGTTCATTTGATTTACTCTTTGATATTACAACTGCCGACGATGCTGATTTTGTCGAAGTCACAGGCGTGCATGTGGGCGGCAGTACGGTGAACGGGATGCAACCTGAGGCCGCGAATGAAAACTCACGCAACATCATCGGCTTTATTGTGGCAGGGTTGTTGATTGTCATTTTAGCTGCGGGCTTGACATTCCGGCTTAATAAGAAAAACCGCAAGTCAATTCAGGCGGCGTTGATCATAGGCGCGTTTCTGGGGATGACCCAGGTGAAACTCCATGCTCACGGGGGGGAGGATCATGAACATCCTTCAAACGATGCCTCTGCCTCATCGGGCCAACCGGGCTTTCTTGGCAAAGGAGCTCAGTTCCTTTTGGGCGTCAGGACAACACCTGTCGAAAAAGAATCGGTGACGAAACAGATACAGGCGCTTGGACGAGTTATAGAAAAACCGAGTTCTTCGGCTAACGTGTTTCCTTCACAGTCTGGACGATTGGTCTCATTGCAGGACGTACGCTACCCCCAGGTTGGGGACAAAGTAAAAAAGGGTCAGGCTATTGCGGCCATTCAGGTGCTCGACGCCTTTATTGTCTATGCGCCGATTGATGGAGTCATCAGCGGGGCCTTTGCGATTCCAGGAGGTAACGCCGATCCGGGACGTCCGCTATTTACTATTCAGAATTTACAGACAGTCTGGGTTGAGGCATTTCTTCAGGGCGGAGATGTGTCACAACTGGGAAGCACGCCATCGGCATCAATTTCAAGTTCTTTTTCACCGGGCAGTGTTATCGAATCACGTTTTGTCGGATTTGCTCCAGAGATAGAGGCCGGTTCAAATGTGCTGAGGGCGCGGTTTGAGTTGCAAAATACAGGCGGGCTTCTCCGCCCGGGAATGCCCGTAGATGTTCATCTGACCACTTCGGAAAAAATCGAGGGTTTCCTTGTGCCACGCGACGCGGTGATGACATGGGAGGGTCTTGATGTTATCTTCGTTCATATCCAGCCGGAAATCTTTGCTCGGCGCACCATTCGAAAACTCGGCGCGTTCGGAGACAAGATTGCCATTGAAGGTGAGATAAAGGAAAATGACCGCATCGTAGTTTCAGGCGGGTATCAGCTTCTTAACATTCCTCAACTTGTAAGCGCGGGAGGTCGTTGAGGTGATAAATGCCATTCTGCGCTTTGCATTAAATAATCGTCTGCTTGTTGTTGCATCGGCGATTCTGGTTCTGATTGCCGGCATCTTCGCGCTTATCAATGAACCGATTGACGTCCTCCCTGATTTGAACCGCCCGACGGTGACAATCATGACCGAAGCCCATGGCCTCGCGCCGGAGGAGGTTGAGACGCTTGTAACTTTTCCGATCGAGACGGCGCTCAACGGCGCGCCGGGCGTGCAACGCGTCCGCTCCACATCGGGGATTGGCCTCTCTATTGTGTATGTCGAGTTTGATTGGGGGTCAGATATTTACCTGGACAGGCAGTTGGTCAGCGAGCGGCTCCAGTTGGCTCGTGGGCAAATGCCTGAAGATTTCACGCCCATCATGGCGCCAGTATCGTCGATAATGGGCGAAATACTCTTGATCGGTATCTCAAGCACTGACAGCACAACCAGCGCGATGGAACTTCGCTCAACAGCAGACTGGATTCTTCGTCCGCAACTGCTTGCCATTCCGGGAGTCTCGCAGGTTACCCCTATTGGCGGTGAGGTTCAGCAGTATCAGGCTTTGGCGCACTCCGATAAACTTGCTCAATATAATGTGAGCCTTGAAAGATTCTCCGAGGCGGCCGCTCAATTTCAGGGGAATACGACCGGAGGATATGTTGAAACGCAAAGCCAGGAGACGCTGATTCGAAATGTCGGGCGCTCGGCCTCGATTGACGACTTGGCTGGCACGGTCGTCGAGATTCGGAATGGCGTTCCGATCCGACTTAGAGATTTGGCTACAGTCAAGCTCGGCGCTCGTGTAAAACGCGGCGATGCAAGTATCAACGCAGCACCGGGTGTCATCGTCTCCGTCTTCAAACAGCCGGGCGCGAATACGGTTGAGTTGACACGCGCGATAGAGACGTCTCTGGAACAGATTGAGACAAGTCTTTCAGACGATATTGAGCTTGTAAAGCTCTTCAAACAGTCCAATTTTATTGAAGCCGCAGTTGGGAATGTCGAGGAAGCTCTCCGCGATGGATCCCTATTTGTGGTATTTGTGCTTGCAATATTTCTATTAAATTTCAGAACAACAGTCATCACACTGACGGCGATCCCGTTGTCGTTCGCCATAACTGCGCTCTTTTTTCACTGGGCAGGTATTTCGATTAATACCATGACATTGGGCGGTCTGGCGATAGCAATTGGCGAATTGGTTGATGATGCCATTGTTGATGTTGAGAATGTGTATCGCAGGCTCAAAGAGAATCGGCAATCTTCGTCACCTCGGTCGGCCCTTCGGGTAATTTACGATGCTTCCCGCGAGGTACGAAACTCAATTGTCTTTGCTACAATCTTGGTCGTGTTGGTCTTTTTGCCGCTCTTCTCGTTGTCTGGAATCGAAGGACGCCTCTTCGCGCCGCTTGGAATTGCATACATCACATCAATCCTTGCTTCGCTTCTGGTGTCTGTAACGGTAACACCGGTCTTGTGTTACTATTTGCTGCCTCGGGCAAAGCTTCTGGAACGTCCCGATAGTTTTGTCGTGCGATGGCTCAAACGCATTGACCGGCATCAATTACAGTTCAGTTTGTCCCATCCGACACTTATTATTGTGACAGTTGCCGTCCTAGTCGCAGGCGCTTTGGTTTCAGTTCCGTTTCTTGGCAAGGAGTTCCTGCCACGGTTTAACGAAGGGACTGCGACTATCAGTCTCCTGACCGTACCCGGGACTTCGCTCTCTGAATCCAATCAAATCGGCACAATCGCAGAACAACTCTTGCTCGAGGTACCAGAGGTGGCCATGGTCGGGCGTCGGACTGGCCGGGCCGAACTTGATGAACATGCCGAAGGAGTGCATTCGAGTGAGATCGATGTTGATTTCAAGCCCAGCAGCCGTGAGCACGAAGCGGTTCTAGCGGATGTAAGAACCCGCCTCGATGATATACCCGGCGTTGTAATCAACATCGGTCAACCTATATCGCATAGGCTTGACCACCTCCTCTCAGGAGTGCGGGCGCAGATTGCCGTGAAGATTTTCGGTGATGACCTCGCGACACTTCGGTCAGCCGCCGCAGATGTGGAAAGAGCCATGCGCGCTATTTCCGGTGTCGTTGACTTACAGACAGAAAAACAAGTTCTCCTCCCCCAGATTCGGATTCAGGTCAAAAGAGAAGAGGCCGCGCGTTACGGTATTCGCGCCGGGGAACTGACAGAAATTCTTGAGACGGCGCTGAATGGAAAAGTTGTTTCGCAGGTGCTCGATGGCGCACGCACATTTGATGTTGTAGTGCGCCTCGATGAGTCGGAGCGGACAACGGTCGAGTCATTGAAGCAAATTCTGATCGATACACCATCGGGATCAAAGATCCCCTTGGAGGCTGTTGCTTCGGTGGTCGAAACTCAGGGACCAAATATGATTGTGAGGGAAAACACCAAACGCAGAATTGTCATTTCCTGCAATGTCTCGGAGCGCGACCTCGGAAGTGTTATAGCAGACATTCAATCAACAATCAACAGTAGCGTCACACTTCCTGTTGGTTACTTCATAACCTACGGCGGGCAGTTTGAAAGTCAACAAGCGGCTACACGACAGATAGCTCTTTTAGGATTGCTTGCTGTGGCGGGAATGATGTTGGCGCTCTACACTCATTTTCGGTCGATGACAATTGTCTTTCAAATTCTTATCAACATCCCGCTGGCGTTGATCGGTAGTATTGTCGCTATATATTTGACCGGCGGGGTGTTATCTGTCGCGACGCTGGTTGGGTTTATTACACTGACAGGCATTGCATCGAGAAATACCATCATGATGATTTCTCATTATATCCACCTTGTCAAAGAGGAGGGTGAGCAGTTTACAAAGGAAATGATAATACGCGGGTCGCTCGAACGACTCTCCCCCGTACTCATGACCGCGCTTACGGCAGGATTGGCCTTGATTCCGTTGGTCATTTCTGCAGGAGATCCCGGAAAGGAAATTCTCTATCCGGTGGCGACTGTTATATTGGGTGGGTTGGTGAGCTCGACCCTTTTGGACTTAGCGGTCACACCAACTATATTCTATCACTTCGGAAGACACGCGCTTGAAAAACATATCAATCATGATAAATCAGAGGAGATCCAACGATGAAACGGCATACCAGTACAAAAGATTTGTATTCACAGAATAATTCCTTAAACGAAAGGCCCCTACCGATGAAAGCAATTTCTCGAAAAACCAATTCATGGATCAAAACAGCCGCAAGATTTGGCGTTTTGTTATTTTTATTCTTTTTAATGCAGGCCTCCAGTTCAAGAGTTTTCGCGCATGGCCCGCACGAAGTCACACCCGGCAAATCAAAAATCCCGACCACGCTTTCTGGTATCTTGTTTGGAATTGATGATCTCCAAAAAGACCTTCAACGCAGCATCCGAGAGAAAAAACTCTCGAATTTGCATGACATTGGACCTGCAATTTACGCCTATACATCGGCGTTGCAACAATTCACCAAAGGCTTTGATACGGGGAAGATGGACACGCTGAAGAAATCGATCAACAAGATTAAGAGTTTATCTGATTTGCTTCATAATGCCGGCGATGCCAAAGATCCTGTCAAAGCAAAGTTGTATGCAGACAAATTGGACACCGAAATTATGGTCGTGAAGAATCTCTTTCCGCCAACCGGCACGCAGTCAACCTTAACAAGCGATGCTGTTAAAAATGCGCCTTCCAACTCTGAAGAGACTAATGAACAGTCAAACGCTAATGATACATATATCTGTCCCATGTGTGAGGGGGTCTCGAGCGACAAACCGGGCAAGTGTCCGACATGCGGAATGAGCTTAGTAAAATCCAAAAACGACGGACACGGACATGGAGCGAGTGAGCCAACTATACAGTCTTTCGCGGCCTCTGCTACCCCGCTTGAAGTCGGCAAACCGACAACTGTGACTGTTAAACTCACAACGAAATCAAATGGTAAACCCGTCACACCTGCAATGCTTGAGATCGCGCATACCGAGAGAGTCCATTTACTTATCATCGACCACAGCCTGACTGATTATCATCATGAGCACCCCAAACCATCTTCGCTTCCCGGTGAATATGATTTCTCATTCACACCACAAAAGCCCGGTCCGTATAGAGTGTGGGCTGATCTCGTCCCGACAGAAACAAATATGCAGGAGTATGTGATAGCGGATATCGCTGGCGCTGGCGAAGGCGGCGCGGTAGCCGAGACTGAAACGAAACTGGTCGACACGGTCGAAGGTCTTCGCTATGAATTAAGTTTCGAGGACGCAAATCTTGTCGCGGGCAAGGCAACCGGAATGAAACTAAGAATTACTCAGACTGATAATACGCCTTTCCTCAAGCTTGAACCTTTGATGAATGCTTTTGCTCACATGGTCGGCTTTAACACCGATTTCAAGACTGTTGTGCATATCCACCCGCTTGGTGAAGAGCCTACTTCTGACACGGAGCGCGGCGGACCTGAACTTTCGTTTCATTTACTTCCCGAGCGGTCAGGATTCATTCGCTTGTTCGCACAGGTGCAGATTGGCGGTGAATCCAAATACGCCAGGTTCGGAATAAATGTGGCAGAGGGCTCTATAAGCGGCTCACATCAGCATTAACGGCAAATATATAGGGTTGGAGGAGATAAGTGGAAGAACACGGGATGAAAGCCGAAAAGGACGGAGCATACAAAGATCCTGTCTGTGGCATGAAAGTTTCAGACAAGAGTCAGCATGCCTTCCAGCATGACGGGACGCGGTATTATTTTTGCAGCGTTTCCTGCAAAAACAAATTCCAGAATGATCCTGAAACGTTTCTGCATCAGAATTCAAGTCAGGAATTTATGCAGCTCAAGCCACTTGCGAAAACAAAGCAATCTTTGAGAGCTTCGACACTGATGTATACCTGTCCGATGCACCCGGAAATCCGCCAACAGGGGCCGGGCAGTTGCCCAAAATGCGGTATGGCTTTGGAACCAGAGCTGCCTCAGGAAATGATAAGCAAACAGGTTTGGACATGCCCTATGCATCCTGAAATAATCAGGGATCAGCCCGGTACGTGCCCCATCTGCGGAATGGCACTTGAGCCTCAAACCGTCTCAGGTGATGCTAACGAAGACCCAGAATTGCGGAATATGAGCCGTCGTTTTTGGATAAGCGCTGTCCTATCTCTGCCTCTTGTGATGATTGCCATGTCTCATTCCATAGGAATCTTTGGCCTTGGGAAAATGTTTTCTCCTTCGACAGTTCAGTGGTTCGAACTGGTTCTTGCCACCCCTGTCGTCCTCTGGGGGGGCTGGCCATTTTTTGAGCGGGCTTATCTGTCAATCATCAACAGGCACCTGAACATGTTTACCCTGATAGGACTTGGAACTGGAATCGCTCACATGTACAGCATTGTTGCCGTTCTCTTCCCGTCCATCTTTCCTGAGGCTTTGAGAATGGATGGCGGAACTGTGGGCGTCTATTTTGAAGTCGCCGCTGTCATTGTAACCCTCGTGCTTTTGGGTCAGGTTCTTGAATTGAAGGCAAGGGGGAAGACAAGCGCGGCCATTCGCGCTCTGCTGGATTTGCGGCCGAAAATTGCCCGACTTATAAACGAGGACGGCACAGAGCATGAGATTCCTCTTGAGCATGTGAAAATCGGCGATAAACTTCGGGTGCGACCCGGAGAAAAGATTCCGGTTGATGGTGTGGTGGTACAAGGCAGAAGCGCCGTCGACGAATCAATGATTAGCGGAGAACCAATTCCGGTAGAAAAGAGAGAGAATGACCCTCTCACTGGAGCGACGATAAATGGCAAGGGTGCTCTCATCATGCGCGCCAAGCGCGTCGGCAAAGATACCCTGCTTGCCCAAATAATCTCGTTAGTTTCATCGGCACAAAGGAGCCGTGCGCCAATTCAGAATCTTGCCGATACGGTCTCAGGCTATTTTGTTCCTGCTGTCCTGGCCATTTCTGTTATTTCATTTGTAGTCTGGTATTTCTTTGGTCCCCAGCCGCGATTGGCGTTTGCCATAATCAATGCGATCTCGGTGCTCATTATTGCCTGTCCCTGCGCGCTGGGCCTGGCTACTCCTATGTCCATAATGGTCGCCATGGGACGGGCGGCATCCAGCGGAGTCTTGTTCAAAAATGCCGAAGCCATCCAAAAATTGCGAGGTATAGATACCCTTATTGTCGATAAAACTGGAACGCTCACCGAAGGAAAACCTCGGGTCACCAATGTTGTTGCCGAATCAGCAATAACACAGGACGAACTCATGCGACTTGCCGCCAACCTCGAAATTGCCAGCGAACACCCTTTAGCCGAAGCAATCGTAAGGAAAGCCGAAGATTTGAAAGTGGGCATTAAGCCTGCCGAGCAGTTTGAGACATTGACCGGATATGGCGTAACGGGCACATCAGACGGTCGTCAGGTGGCTCTGGGCAATAAGGCTCTTATGCAAAAGCTACATGTTGAGACATCGACTTTAGAGAAAGATGCAACCATTTTTCGGAATGAGGGGAAAACCGTTATGTACGTGGCAATAGATTCGGTACTTGCGGGACTCATTGCCGTCGAAGATCAAATCAAAGAATCCGCCCATCAAGCTATTAAATCCTTGCAAGCTTCGGGGATGATAGTTGTGATGCTCACTGGCGATAATAAAGCGACAGCGGCTACCGTCGCTAAACAGCTTGGCATAACTGAAGTCCTTGCCGAGGTGCTCCCAGAACAAAAGTCCACACATATTAAAAAACTTCAGGAACAGGGACGCAAAGTGGCTATGGCTGGCGATGGGATAAATGACGCTCCCGCATTGGCTCAGGCCGATGTCGGCATTGCCATGGGAACCGGAACCGATGTCGCAATTGCAAGCGCGGGAATAACTCTTGTCAAAGGGGATCTCCGTGGAATCGCACGTGCCCGGGAAATCAGCCAAGCGACCATGAGCAACATCAAACAAAATCTATTTTTCGCATTTCTCTATAACGCGCTGGGAGTGCCAATAGCTGCAGGCATACTATATCCGCTCACCGGCCTTCTCCTAAGTCCCATGATTGCCGCGGCGGCGATGAGTCTAAGCTCGGTCTCAGTGATTGGGAATTCGCTGCGGTTGAGGAAAGGTTAGAGGTGAAAATATGATTGGCTATTCCCTTTGACTTTTTCGACTTGTTGCATATATTTGCCTGTTACTTCACAGTTGTCCAATTAACTACCAAAAGTTGACAGAGTAATGCCAAATCAAAGTTCAAGCCGTTTCTCCCGTTTTTCCACAAGACTGCCCATTCTCGCTGCTTCTGCCACAATACTGCTTTTCTTCTTTTTCTCAGGTAAGACCAATTCAGAGCCAGTCACTGCTGAACATCAATTAACTGTGTCTGTTTCCGGTATGGTCTTGGATTCTGCTAATGCCTCTGCCCCCCTTCCCAATGTCCGCGTAATGATTTTTGATTCGTTGCTCAGTGTATTCCAAGAAACCAGAACCAACAATTTCGGGATGTATAGTCTGAACAACCTCCCAACGGAACAGCTAATCATCGGATTTGCGGCCCCCAACTATGGTTACAAACAATCGGCGCTCACTTTGGTCGGCCAGAATATCATAGTAAATGTGAATTTACTGCCTGAAACCGAACCAGGACGCTGGTCAATAGTCGGAAGCAGCGCCCCCGAGTACTTGGATGCATCGAACTCGGGTTCCCTTCTACCAAACGGGACTATACTCTTCTGCCACGATACAAAAGAGCCTATTCTTTTCGATCCAGCGACTGGCATTAGTACTATCGCCGATTCGTCGAGTTCAGAACAGGGATGTCACATATCGACACTACTACTCAACGGCGACTTGGTCTTTATAGGTGGACAAGGAAGCGAAGATTTCACCGACGCCGTCAAAACCACAAAAGTCTACGACTACAGAACAAACACGTGGACAAATAAACAGGACATGTTTGAGGAGCGATGGTACCCTGCACTTTCACGTCTACACGATGGAAAACTATTGATAATGGGAGGCGGTCAAACGCCCGATGCAGCTCGTACGAAGACATGCGAGATATACAATCCCGAAACAAACAGCTATACGTACACCGATTCGATGCTAAATTCGGCAGAGTTTACTCCGTCCTTATTGATGCTCAATGGTGAAGTCCTGCGGACATGGTATCCGCCGCAGATTTATTCGCCAATGACCGGGACTTGGAGAACGACAGGACAACTTGTCCAACAGAATCGCTTTTGGCCCGGGCATAGCGATCACTCAATTATCCTGCTGCCTGATGGACGGCCAATGATCTGTGGGATTTACCGCGGAAATTTGACGAATCCTTCGATGGTAGAGTTTTTCGACCCAATTACTGAAACATGGAATCTCGGCCCAACTCCACAGGTCACGAGATCACAGCCGGAGATTGTCCTGCTCCCGAATGGAAAGGTGCTTTGCGCGGCGGGAAGACTTGAAGATAACAATCACGCCATCGAAACTGACAAGGGCTACACGAAGCTGAGTGATATTTACGATCCGCCGACTAACTCTTGGCGGTCGGTGGCGAAACTGCTGACTTTTCATGAGTACCATGCCACAACATTATTGGTGCCGGACGGGCGAGTCATAACCGCTGGAGGCAGCAATTTGAATTTTACCGGCCCAACCAATTACAATATTGAGGCCTACGAACCGCCCTACTTATTTCGCGGCCCGCGACCGGTTATCACATCAATCAGTTCCACTGATCTAAATCGATCTCTGTCGTTTACACTAAATGTCTCGCGTGCTGATTCGGTGACCCAAGTCATCCTGACAGGAACCGGCTCGGTCACTCACTGGGTTGATGGCGGCATCCCGAGATATATTAGCCTCCCTTTTGAACAGGACGCTCAACAATTAAGTACGACGGTGCCCGGCGATTCCAATACTACCCCGCTTGGATACTACATGCTGTTTGTTTTGGTCGACGATGTACCCTCTGAAGGAAGGATTGTCAGAATTGGAGCTGACACGGCATGTTGTATCGGCTCAACGGGTAACCTTGACGGCGACATCGGCGATACTGTTGATATTAGTGACCTGACAATGATGATAGATCGTCTCTTTATATCTTTAGCGCCGCTCTCCTGTCCGGCTGAAGCGAACACTGATGGTACGGGCAATATCGACGTTAGTGACTTGACAGCTTTGATAGACTTCCTTTTTATAAGCCTGCAACCGTTGCCGACCTGTCAATAGAAAGCGCCAGAGGCGCCGGCCGGGGCTGTTTTTGCAGATCACAGCTTGCTCCTAAGTCCAATGATTGCCGAGACAACTACGCGTTGACGATTGTCGTTTCTGATATGGAAGGTAGCAATGGAGGAGCGTTAGTCGGGACCCACACCATCGAAGAACTCGACAACCCCGGTTTCTAATGAATACTCGGCACCGACCACGAGAAGGCCTTCGTTCTGGATTAGCTGCTCCAGAACTTCTGATCCGTGACGTAAATGGTCCACCGAAACGCGGACGTTCGCCCGAACAGCATGCCGCACAAGAGCGTCCAAGTCGTGCCTGAGCTCGGTCTTCAGCAGCGCTTCGACCGAAGGCCGGACGCGGTCGACGATCGAACGCAGATTACGCGATTGGTTTTCCGCTGGCTGCTGAAGCTCTTCAAGGGTGGCCAGAATGGCTCCGCACTGGGAATGCCCCAGCACAACTACCAGCCGGGTGCCGAACCGCGATGCTGCGAACTCGACGCTGCCGACTTGCGAGGGAGCAACGATGTTTCCCGCAACGCGAATGACAAACAGATCGCCGAGGCCTTGGTCGAACACGATCTCAGCCGGAACCCGCGAGTCCGAACAACCGAGGACTATCGCGAAGGGTTGTTGGTCCTTCGACAACTCGGCTCGCCGTGAATGGCTCAGCGACGTGTTGGGGCTCCGCATGCCAGCCGCGAACCGGAGATTCCCTTCTCGGAGACGGTTGAGCGCTTTTTCTGCCGACGTCATTGATTTGATGGTCCTTCCTCGCCTAACGGCGTCTGAGTTGAGCGGACAACATCCGGTCATTGTCCGCTGCAACGTGGGTTAGGCTCCCGGTCACCGCTGGGGCGAAACTCCGCCAACCAGGTCTTCTAACTTGGGGGGTCCATTGACCCAATTAACGTCCCACGGGGCATCGACCGTGATGAACAGGAGTGCGCCTTCTGTCGGAGTGGTCCAGGCTTCGTGGGTTGCCTTGCTCGGAACATAGTTGAACGAGCCAGCAGTCAGGGCTTGGCGATGACCTTCGCACTCCATTACAAACGTCCCGCTCATAACGGTGTGAGTCTCGTTTGCTGTGTGCCAGTGCTTGGGCACATGGGCGTTGGGTGGAACTCGGATCATGAGCTGGGCACCACCGGTCTTGGAATCGACGTGAAGTATGACAATCTCAGCCGAGCGCTCACCAAATTCTGGGAAGATCCGTTCCCATTTGAACTCTTCGGGCAAGACGTTGAAGGAATGTGCGGTCGCATCTGGCGTCGGCTTCGGTGGCGCATCGCAAGCAAGGAAGCTGCCTATACCTGAGAGCGCTGCACCAAGAGCAAGCAAGAGAATCCGAGTCTTCATAAGACCTCCTTGGTTACATGTGAACCATAAAGCAGTGTGGAACTTGAACCTGACTCTGTGAATTGTCTCTTGGCAAGGCTTATTGGTTCCTATTCCGAACTGCCATTATCTTTGGCTGTCCATAAAATAGCCGGAAGCTGTTCATACAGCAAGTGCCATTTCGGGATGAACTCTGAAAGCATGGCAGAATAAGTATGCTCCAAGGAGAACGGCACACTCGAAGCCAAGTTGATTCTCACCCGGTTTACTGCGGAACTGTACCAAAGACTAAGCATTCAAGTTGCTAAGTAGAACCTGACCCTTCGAGGTTGGCATGAGAAGTTCTGATACTCGGTAAATAATCCGGCCGCCCTCGTTTATGCGAGGGCGGCCAGGTTGAACAGGTGGGAAAGGGAGTTATTTCAACTCTTTATTTGGTTAGTTGCACGGAGCAAGCGGAGTCAACGAAATAAAGAGGTTATCGATCAATGCGGTCAAATCAGATATATCTACAAGACCATCTTTAGGAGCAGCAATGTCTCCCGCATCGTTGCATGCCAGTGGGGTCAAGGAGATAAAGAGGTTGTCAATCAATGCTGTTAAGTCCGAGATGTCAGCTACTGCATCGGCAGGAGAAGCAACATCGCCGGGAACTACACAGCAACCAGCAGGCGGGCAGGTGTTGCCTACGCCAGCGGCGACTTCGCCGAGATAGCCGCCGTCGGAGAGAAATGTCCAGTCGGCAACCCATGAGCTGGCAAGCGAGACACTGGGGTCGAAAGCGCCCATATAAGTAACTG
>JAWXAN010000078.1 GCA_034439475.1 Candidatus Zixiibacteriota bacterium | reverse complement strand
GACGATTCTCTGCAATTCGGTCGGAACATCGGACTTGAATCTCGCGAGCGGTTCCGGAGCCTCGCTGATTATTGCATGAAGAGTTGCGGCATCGTTGTTGCGCTTGAAAGGTGTGCGGCCGGCAACGAGCTCGTAGAGGACTATACCGAGGGAAAACAAGTCTGATCGATGGTCTATTTCGCGGCCCTGTGCCTGCTCGGGAGACATATAGGCAATTGTCCCGAGCGTGGAACCTGCCTTGGTGAGCATCTCACTCCCTTTGATTGCCGCCAGACCGAAATCAAGAATCTTTGGGCGAAGTTCTCTGTCGACGATAATATTCGCTGATTTGATATCACGATGACTCACTCCCCCAGCATGCGCACGGGACAGTCCGTCAGCTACTTGCTGGATAAGATTGATTATTTTCCCTACAGGAAGCGGCTCGTCATGGCAATACGTGCTCAGAGTTTTGCCATCGATATATTGCATTGCAAAAAATGGCCTTCCGTTGAATTCGCCTACTTCGTGGATGGTAACGATATTGGGATGATCAAGTTTAGCTGCCGCTTGCGCCTCGCGAGTGAATCGCACGCGAAGATCATTATCCTGCGCCATGTAGGCCGGGAGAAATTTAAGAGCTACCCGACGTTCCAATCGAGTGTCGTCAGCCAGATACACCTCGCCCATACCACCGGCGCCGATTTTATCGACTATCCGATAATGGCCGATAGCTGTCCCTTTTCCAATAGGCACGTGAGTCCGGGTGACATCGTCACTGCCGTCGGATTGTACCATCAGACGCTCTTTCACTTTTGAATACTACACAAATAGATACCATAAACAGGAAGATAGCGACAGCTGACTACAATCTCAAGCGCCAATGATCAGGCTCTTGTTAGTCAGCCAAACCAATTTTCTTAAGAAACACTGTCCAGCGAGGGTCGGAGTGCAGAGATTTCAGGAAAGGCGTGACCTTCGTCAGTGAAATTCCTGAATCTCGAACCTCGTATGCCCGCTCCAACGACCATGCAATCCTTGTGCGTTTCGTTATTTTTCATCTTGGTCATGCAAGATATCAGTTCACCTCTGCGAGTATAATATAGTTTTTGAATCTCAAGGGCTGAGAAATGCTGCGGAGGGTGTTCAAATTGTGGCAGAGCCCAGAGACATTATCTCGTTCATCACTCGCCTGATTGCCAATTCCTTGGCCTTTGCCTCAACCTCCACGGTGATTCCCAACTTAATCCATTTTTCGGGAAAATCGTTCATATCAATGTAGTCGTGATGTCTTCTCGGATTTTTTCCCGTCCACCCATGGATAGGGCTGGAGACGTGGAAAACCGGTTCACGATTCCAGGTAGAACAGGCCATCTCTGTAGTTTCTTCAATCGAAAAGCCGTCGGGAAGGCAGCGATGATGATGCACATCGTATACGAGCGGAATCTGCTCCTGCCAGCAGAAAGGCAGCAGATCTACGGGTGAGTAGGATCGATCGTCATTTTCAATGGTCAGGTGCTTTCGGGTGCGACTTGACAGGCTATTCACACCTTCAGCAAGTCTTTTCAGTGCCGATTCTTTGTCGCCGTAGACACCGCCTGCGTGAATATTGATCACATCGGCGCCGATCAATTCAGCCATTTCAGCGTGATGTTCGAGTTCTCGCAGCGAACTTACCACTACCTCGGGCCGCGGCGAATTCAGGACGACAAACTGGTCGGGGTGGAAGGTCGTTCGGATATTTCTTCGGTGGGCGAATGCCCGTAGCCCACCAAAGAGAGAGAAAATTTCATCGGCATTCGCCAGGTCTTCAATGTTGTAGCCGTGGCGGGGATGCGTGCGTAAAGGGAGCAGGCCACTCTGAACACGAAACGAACCTATCCCATTTCTATTGCAATAGTCGATTGCAAGACCGAGGGTGCGCACGTTATGAAGACAAAGCTCTGAGAGTTTCGCAAAACTCTGCTTACGAGCCAAACCATGCAGTGCCGCAGCGGTCGTGGTGCGAAACTTAATGGGCTCATCATGAAAAACACAGCAAAGGCCAAATCGTATCATTGTCATGCTCTCTGGTAACCGGTCAGTCGACGGAAGGAGCTTCGGACCGCCTGGCAATTGCTGATGCCATGCCACGAAAGACAAGGACGTGAACCGGATACACGCCATACCAATACAGCAATCCGAGCAGTCCCCTTGGATAGAACCGGGCGGTTTGTGTCAGAACACAGGAGTTTTGACCAACCGGCTTGACTTCGAATTCAAGCCAGGCCTTGCCGGGGACCTTCATCTCGGCCCGCAGCAGCATTCGTCGACCGTATTCAAGTTCTTCAACTCGCCAAAAATCAAGGGCTTCGCCCAGGGCAATGTCGTCTTGGTTACCACGCCCACGACGCAGTCCCACACCACCAATCAACTGATCGATGAATCCGCGTATCTTCCAAAGGGTGTCTGCACAATACCATCCATTGTTGCCGCCAATGGAACTGATGATCTTGAAGACCCTTTCGGACGATGCCTCTACCTCAATCTTGCGCTGGTCAATTAGGATGTGTGATGGCTCGATGTGAGCGATAACCGATTCACCTTCGCTGCTGGGCCGAGCGATCTGACCCGGAAGCACAGGGGCGAGCGCTTGCCGAACTGCGGCTTCAAACGATTTCGGTCGAATGTCAAACAACGTAAGTGCGTCGTCGTTTTCACATACCGTTTCATGGCGAAGCCCTTCAATAAGAGCGCGTGCCGGCATAATAGGAATTGGCGTCACTAGCCCTACCCAGTAGGATGAGAGTCGAGGAGTCAGGACCGGCACCTTAATGAGCAACCTGTGAAGTCCAAGAACGCGGGCTACTACCAAAATCATGTCGCGGTACGTCAGTACTTCAGGTCCACCGATATCAATGATCTTGCCGACGCTCTCTGGCTGGTCAAGCGCTGCGACAAGATAGCTGGTCACGTCATCAATGCTAATCGGTTGAGTTCGAGTGATAACCCATCGTGGACAGATCATAACCGGTAATCGATTGGCAAGGTGGTGAACCATTTCAAAGGAGAGGCTGCCGGCCCCAATGATGACGGCAGCTCTAAACTCGGTGACCGGAACACCGGACTGGCGTAAGACATCGCCGACTTCATGCCGACTTTTGAGGTGAAGAGACTGGTGCTCCTGTCGGCGACCCAAACCACCCAAATAGATGATCCGCTTGACCCCGGTATTCTTTGCGGCTCTACCAATATTGGCAGCCGCGCAGCGGTCAAGCTCGGCAAAGTCCCCATTCGACGTCGCCATGGAATGCACGAGGTAGTAGACAACGTCTTGGTCTTCCAGCAATCCCTTTAGCCCGGCGGGTTTCAGAACGTCACCCTCATGGATCTTAACCCGAGTATTCCAGGGCCGATTCATCATCTTTTCGCGATTTCGTACAAGACATGTGACATGATGCCCTTCTCGCAGCAGGCACGGTACTAACTGGCTACCGACATATCCTGTCGCGCCAATCACCAGCACTCGCTGGGTCTTCACTGCGATACCTCGTTCGCCATAGCATCATTGTTGGTCACAGTCATTAAACGACGCCGAACACCAAATAGTTCACCAGCGCAAAGGTGTAGACCTCATCGTTGTCAGCAATCTTGGTGAGTAGGACTTTGACCGCCACCAAGCGGTTAAGGCGGGTGTCTTTGGCTTTGTAGACCTCGCCCATTCCGCCCGCGCCGATTTTATCGACTATCCGATAATGGCCGATAGCTGTCCCTTTTCCAATAGGCACGTGAGTCCGGGTGACATCGTCACTGCTGTCGGATTGTACCATGAGACGCTCTTTCACTTTTGAATACTACACAAATCGATATCATAAATAGGAAGATAGTGACAGCTGACTCCAATATCAACAGAGATGTGATCCCAGTTACATCATGGCAGAAGTATCAAGACCGGATTAAAACCAGTCTTTGATTGTTAGCCGCACTCGTTCACTTGACCGGACCAAGATAACGGTCAAGCCATGCCAATGTTTCTTTGATGAGTTCAGTTCGCGGAACAGAATGTCCAAAGGGATATGTTAGCCGTTTTTTGTGTTCAGCGGGCGTTTCATTGGGACGGAGAAGTACGACCCAAGCTTGGGGTTGGCATTCAAGATCGCGCGGATATTTGACGAACAAATAGAGCAGGTCTTTGAATACAGTGAGTGACGGGGGTGCGATAATGAGAGAATCTTCAATTAAATTAATCAACTAAATACCTTATTAAGAAACCAGGCCTTGCTGTACTCTCGTTCAAGCAAGGCCCTGATTTCTGTCGGTCTAAGATATTTGCGATAGATATTGCATTACTAATTCCTACTCACATGGGGAAGTACCACTGAGCGATATAAAGAGATTGTCGATCAACGCGGTCAGATCCGAAATATCAACCACGCCGCCAAGGCTCCCATCGGTATTCCCTTCTGCAAGACATGGCAGCGCTGTCAGAGAAATAAAGAGATTATCGATCAAAGCTGTCAAATCAGAAATGTCGACTACATCATCGAGCGAACCATCACAGTTGCCAGTCAGAGCCACACAGCATTGGTCACAAACATCTGGTATGCCATTGACATTGACATCCCCATCAACCAGAATTTGAAGCGGTCCCGTTCCCGGCGCGGCAAGCCAGTTTTCAAAATCAAAACGGATATAGGCTTGATTAGAAATTGTCGTTTCCGGAGGCAAGTCGGCCATTGGTCTGATAGAATAGCTGACAAAACCTTCCCCTTCAGGTGGATTTACATTAGGCGGCAAATTAATGCCGTCAAATATCCAAATCATCTCTCCGGTTTGCTCATCAAAACTAAAATCAACCGGATGACTGCTTGGTCCCGGCGCCAGTGTGCTCCAATCGAAGAACGGACTGAGAGTGTCGACGACAATGACATACAATGCCGACGCTGTAGCTTCAGGCTTATTTTCAAATTGAATCATAAAGCTCAGGTCGCTGGACTCGAGCTGGGCTTGCTGATCGCCACAGCCCAACGGCTGAATCTGTTTATCATTGGGATCAATAGCAGCAACAACTTCTTCGGTTTCTTTTACATTATTGTTGAATAACGTTACTTCGCCGGTCGCTTGGTCAACTGAAGCCGTTATTGGAATCAATTCTCCAACATTGGTCAGAGCATCAACGGTTAGTTCAATTTGAACGGTATAATCATCGAATGTTAACTGGGTGGGGTCCCAACTCAATGTCGGTAAATTCCACTTCTTGATGGTACCCATATCAACATTCGGAGCGGGTACGCTTCCTACATACGTTACTTCACTCGGAAGTCCCGATAAATCAATGGTGAGTTTATCTCCAATAGCATCTCCTGTACCGATATTTACAACTGTAAAATAAATTTTCTTGTTAAATCCACGTCTCACCCTAGATGGCCCGAACGCAGAAAGGTCGAAGTCTGGAGTCGGAGTGGACGTAAACCTGACGTGATTGAGTAAACAACGGGTGTCGCTGTACAATGGATTGGAAGCAGTCAAACAGACCGTGTATGTGCCGGCAGTGGTGTATGTGTGTACCGGATTCTGTACTGTTGATGTATTGCCATCACCAAAATCCCAGAACCAAGTGACGGGGGCCCCTGTCGACAGGTCTGTGAAAGTTACGTTGGTGGGTAGAATTCCTGCGCGAGGATTGGCTTGGAAATCGGCTATCACCGGATTCAGGCTGATGTAAGCAAACCGTGAAGCGTTTGCTGTTCCTCCAGCTAAAAGATTTACAGATGCTGAAACGGTAAATGGCCCCACGGCCGAACCATCATAGATGTGGATCGGGTTCCTACCGACGCCGGTGTTTCCGTCACCGAAGTCCCATTGCCAAGTGTTGTCGTCAACTGGCGCACTCAAAAAGCCGGAAAAGAAAACCGGATTGCCGACGTTTATCTTCGTTTTGACTGCATGAAAAGTAAATCCCTGAAATGCTCCCAGAACCGGCAGACGCGGAGTAAACGGCAAGTTCTTTTCGAGGACGTAGGGAGTATGTACGTTCGTTCCGTTCTGCGTTGGCGGAAGTGAGATAAATTCACAACTAACAGTGCGATCAAATGTTGTTGAACTTGACATGGTCACATCAAAATCAACAAGTATATGATTACCTGGTTCAAAAGAACGATGGCCGTTCGTTAGCGAATATACGAAGAGTCTTCCCGCTCCTTTATCACGAGCCCCTCCAATCAATTGGTGTTGAAAGTCAGAGCCCAAAACTATATTACTCAGTCCATCTGCTGGCGTCCCGCCTACTCTGACCAAAAACGGGAGGATTACCCCATGAAATGGATCTTCGTTCTCAAATTCCAATTTAACGCTCACGGTCAATAGCCCGGCTGGAAGCACTACTGGCAAAACTCTTACAATTGTAGTTGGATCCACAGCCGGATTCATCGGCGGAAGCGTTGCCGGACAGGTGAGAGGAAGCGAGTTAAAAACGTTCTCCATCAAAAACATCACATCTCGAGCCGTCACCAAGAGCCTGTCGTCAATGTCGCTAAAATCAAAAATTGGACTATGAGATATAAAGAGATAATCAAGGAGAATTGTCAAATCACTAATATCTACCGAGCCGTCACCACCGTAATCTCCACATAAGACCGCCGGAGAGTGCGCACTGACGGGTGCCAGCGGCAGTATTTGTTCTGATTCATTACCTGCTTTTTTGTAGGTCGTCTCCGAAGACACCATTCCCGCCGCAAAAAATAACGTCAGCAATAGCCCCATTGTCAAAGAAGTAAACTTCTTCATAATTGTTTTGTTCCTTCCAGAGTTATTCTAAATTTTCTTGTGTTTATACTTATCCTCTAAATCAATCAAACAAATCGCCATTGGCCTCGCGCAATCGGGAAATCCTGAGGCGCTGCAACAAAGAGCAATCACTGTTTCCATTACATTTCCTCTGGCTCTCTTAGTCATAAAGAGCGAGGGAAATAAGCTCATCTCTGGTCGAGATGCCTTTTTTATCCAAGTACGCGATCAAAAAAGTATGTATCGATCAAGAAAAGTACTTCGTGGGTGTACATTCCTGCCATCATTCACTCGCATGACTAAGGATGACGTGCGGGGAATGCTTATGAATCAGCAAGAGAGGAATCCCGACCCAACACCTAAATAATACAGTCTAATTTCTTTGTATTGTCAACAGAAAAATGCCTAAATAAGTCAGATATCAAGAATGAACTGTGTGACGAGATTTTTGCGCCTTTCCTTCATCCGCCCGTCAATTTGGCACACACAGAACAGTGCGGCTCGCTATCACTTGCTCTCAAAAGAGAATGGCAGTTCAAAAAATGGGCCAAACAAAAAAAGAGGCCTTTGTCAAAGCCTCTACTCAGTAAATTAACAAAACCGGACAGCCGTATTAATGTCGGTCATTCCATCCTCTTTTCAATTTTAGCCAGTTTCTGATTTTGCTTGCGTCTGGCCCTAAGGCACCAGCAGTCAAGTTAACGTGTGATATATTCGCGAAACAGGGAGAAAATATAAAATGGCGGGAATTGCAAGACGAGTTTATCGACTGGGTGATGCAACAAGCGGCGTAATGATCAACGCCATATCGAATCTGTTACGGTCTCAAACTACAAACACACTGAAAGAGCCCAGCAAGTCGGGCTCTTTCAGTGTTCATCGCGCCTGTCGTTAATGATTGAATCAACTCGTTGTCGATTCCGATACGATTACGCCATTCTTCCTTCTATTGAAGATACTATACAGCGCTGGCAATACAACCAAGGTCAGCAAGGTTGAAGATAAAATACCGCCAATTACTACGGTCGCCAATGGACGCTGGACCTCCGCCCCGCTTCCAGTTGCGATTGCCATCGGTACGAAGCCGAGCGAGGCAACAAGCGCTGTCATTAATACTGGTCGAAGTCGTGTCAACGCTCCATGAGTAACCGCTTCGTTTATAGGTTCGCCCTCTTCGCGCAATTTATTGATAAAAGTTACCATCATAAGACCATTTAAAACTGCAATCCCGGATAGCGCAATAAAGCCCACTCCTGCAGAAATTGACAACGGTATCCCCCGAATCCATAGAGCTAAAATACCGCCGGTGAGCGCCAGCGGAACTCCAGTGAATACCAGCAAAGAGTACTTTATTGAGTTGAAAGTCGCAAATAACAACAGGAAGATAAGCAGGAGAGCGACTGGGACAACTACAAAGAGGCGTTCTTTGGCGGCAATCAGATTCTCGAACTGTCCGCCCCAGGTCATCCAATAGCCTGCGGGTAGAGCAATTTGGGCATCCATGCGCTCTTGAGCATCTTGGACAAAGGAGCCGATGTCTCGTCCGCGAACATTGGCTTGAATGACCACACGACGTTTGCCATTTTCACGGCTGATCTGATTTGGCCCTTCGGTGATACTTATTTTGGCGATTGCCCCAAGAGGCACATAGGCCGGGTTTCGATCTTCACTCATTCCAAAGACAGAAGCAATCATCGTGATGGAAGAGCCTGCACCAAGCGCAGGAAGGGGAATTGGCAGAAACTCCAGAGCTTCAACATCCCGTCGTACATCTTCGGGCAGTCTGACAACAAGATCAAATCGGCGGTCTCCTTGGTATACCTGCCCCACGGCCTTGCCGCCAACTGCGACTTCGATTACCTCCTGAACATCGCTTATGTTCAAGCCAAATCGAGCAATCGCGGCGCGGTCAATATCTATGGACATGAGCGGCAGACCGGTAACTTGCTCAACCTTCACATCAGTCGCACCCGGAATTGATTCGAGAACGGATGCTATTTTATTGCCTTGAGAGAGCATTACATCAAGATTGTCGCCAAACACCTTTACAGCAACATCACTGCGGACTCCAGAAATCAGTTCGTTGAATCGCATTTGAATCGGCTGTGTGTATTCGTAATTATTTCCGGGAATCTTTTTCGTGATGGATTCAAGCTCGGCGACCAAATCCGTCTTACTCTTGTTGGGATTCGGCCATTGAGCTCTCGGCTTTATCATGATGAAAATATCTGCCACAGAAGGAGGCATGGGGTCGGTAGCGATTTCCGCCGTTCCAATTTTTGTAAAAACTCTTTCCACTTCTGGCAATGTTTGCACAGCCTCTTCAAGATCATGTTGCATGGAAACAGCTTGGGTGAGGCTGGTAGATGGAATCCGCATTGCGTGCATTGCGATGTCTCCTTCATCAAGTGAAGGCATGAATTCACTTCCCATCCGAGTGGCTACTATGCCGGAGAAAAGCAAGAACGCCATCGCAACGATGACAACTGGCCAACGATACGAGAGCGCGGCCTTCAGGACGGGTGAATACATCTTTTTTGTGCCTCGAATAACGATACTCTCTTTTTCGGAAACTTTTCCCCGTAAAAAAAGCGCAACGCCAGCCGGTATAAAGGTAAAAGTGAGAATCAAAGCGGCGCCGAGAGCTAGGAGGACTGTTTCGGCCATCGGAATAAACATTTTTCCTTCTACACCGCCCAGTGTGAGAATTGGCAAGTACACTATCATAATTATGCCTACCCCAAAGAGTGTCGGCTTAGCTACTTCACGCGAGCTTTCAAAGGCTTCTTCGAGTCGTTCAGAATGAGTCAGCACGCGTCCAAGGCGATGCTGACGTTCCGCAAAGCGACGAATAATATTTTCCACCATAACAACGGCCCCGTCGACAATGATGCCAAAATCGATAGCTCCCAAGCTCATCAAGTTTCCGCTGATTTTATTCTGAACCATGCCAATGACCGTAAAGAGCATCGAGAGCGGTATGACAAGAGCTACGAGCAGTGCGGCTCTTATATTTCCAAGGAGAAGGAAAAGGATGACGATAACAAGTACCGCTCCCTCGGCAAGATTGTTCCGAACGGTCTCCAGCGTTGCATCGACAAGATTCGTGCGGTCATACACTGTCCTTGCAACAACACCATCAGGAAGCGACTTATTCACTTCCGTCATCTTGTCTGCGACGCGTTGGGCGACAGTCCGACTGTTTTCGCCCATGAGCATAAAGACTGTACCAAGAACTACCTCCTCTCCATTTTCTGTCGCGGCGCCAGTGCGGAGTTCCTCTCCGAGACCGACTGTGGCAACATCGCGAATATAAATAGGTGTCCCGTCATCGACTCCTATGAGTACATTCAAGATATCATCTGTTGTGCTAACTATTCCTGGGACACGGATAAGATACTGCTCTCCCTTGTGTTCAATATACCCCGCACCGACACTGGAGTTGTTCCTCGCAAGAGCTTCCATGATGTCACGAAAACTCAATCCGTACGACATCATACGCGCCGGATCTGGAGTAACATGGTATTGCTTGTCATACCCTCCTATGGTGTTGACTTCGGTAACACCCGCGATTGTTCGAAGCTGTGGTTTTATCACCCAGTCTTGGACTTCACGCAAATCCGTTGAAGTAAAGGAATTGCCATCTGGCTTGAGTCTGCCCGGCAAGGCCTCAACTGTATACATGAATATCTCTCCGAGACCTGTGGCTATCGGACCCATGGTCGGTTCTCCCGCCGAGGGCGGCAAAGCCGACTTGGCTTCTTGCAGGCGTTCGTTGATGAGTTGACGAGCAAAATAAATATTTGTACCGTCCTCAAAAACGACTGTTACCTGTGATAGACCATAGCGAGATATAGAACGCGTATATAGAACGGATGGAATCCCGCCCATTGCAGTTTCGATTGAAAATGTAATTTGCTTTTCAACCTCAATGGGTGACATTCCTTTCGCTTCGGTGTTTATTTGTATCTGCACATTTGTGATGTCAGGCACGGCATCAATGGGAAGTTTCCCAAAGTTGTATATACCCAATACTGAAATCCCCGAAACAGCCAAAAGTATGAGCCATCGTTGGCGGATTGAAAAATTAAGAATTTTATCGAGCATGATTAGTCTCCTTTACAGCGCAGCGTCGGCAATTTGCCCGGTGCGAATCCTAATTACCTTATCCACCTTCGAAACTCCAATAATGCCATCACCAGGATTACCCGTGTGAGCGTGTTTCGCAATTATGGCAACTATTTCATCTACTTGATGGTCGGGGCAAATGATTTCAATTCGTTTCTTTTCATGATAAGAGAGTCCGCTCTCCGGAGTGATATAAGTCCCTCCTTGTCCTCTGCCTCTCCCTTGACCAAGACAATCAAAAGTAGTCAGACCAGGAAAGTGGGGCAATTCGTGTAATGCTGAGATGACCTTGCTTATCATGTGTGTTTTTATCGTAGCCTTGATTTCTTTCATAGTGTCCTCTCTTAGTGGTCATGAGCGGCTTCGGATTTACCAAAGTCGGCTTTTAACAAAAAGCTGTTAGACGCGGCAAATTCATCCCCGTGCGCCAGACCTGACAGAATTTCCACCATCTTCCCATCGCTCCGGCCAAGCGTAACAGGCACGGCATGAAAGCGTCCGTCTACACGAACAAAGACAGCCGTGGAACCTTCGACTGTCTGTATGGCTTCATCAGGGACAGCGAGCAGAACATCTGTTTCAGACACTGCTATTTTTGCGGTCACAAACATTCCAGGTAGCCAAATACGATCCGGATTTCGGAGAACCATCCTCGCTTGCCCGGTCCGGGTACGTTCGCCAACTACAGGGCCAATATAATCAATAGTTCCTTCCGTCTTTTCGCTAATGCCTGTAGAGGATAGCGCTACGCGCTGTCCAATTCGAAGCTGGCCAAGATACTGGGGGTAAATGCTGATCGCAACCCACACAGTTGAGAGGTCTGCTATCACAAAAATATCTGCATCGTCTCGTACGAACTCGCCAAGAGTTACATGCTTTTCAATTATTGTGCCGGACATCATCGATTTGACATCGTATGAAGCAACACTCTGGTTGCTCTGCACGACCGCCAACACTTCACCTGAATCGACACGGTCACCGAGATTCTTGTGCACGTTCAGAGTTATACCAGAGAAACGAGGGACTATATGCGCGACTTTGTCCGCATTCAGAACAATTTCCCCGGGGAGTTCAACTACATGAGAAATCCTACCCGGACCTGCTTTCTCCAGCCGAATATCATTTGACTGTATGGCTTCATCACTGAGAGCAATACTCCCCATTGATCCGCTTCCATGTTCCGCTCCGTGTCCGTGTGTTTCCTCCTGAAAGTACGTAGTATCGTAAACGGCATCCGAAATCTTTATCTTCATTGAGAGAGTAAATTCATGAGGTTCAGCAATCTCTTGCTCGCTTTGCAAAAATCCATCGGACTGTCGGAACGTGAAGGAATCGGTTCTCTCAGGCCGCGCAAGACTAATCACCATCTGTGTCGGGTCGATTGTAACAGATTTTTGTGAATTATCGGTAAGATAAAGTCTAAATTCGGGAGGAACACCTTTTTCAAAGATTGACACTTCTACAATATAATCGCCAAAGCTGACAAGCTTGCCCCCATTCGGACCAGCCGGTTCGCCGTGATCATCGTGCTCATCATGTCCAACTTCAGAACCGTGATCGTGCGGGTCATTCGACTTGGCAGGCTCAGTGCGGAGAATCATCATGCTTGTAATCGCAAGAACAAGCACAAGTACCGCAGTAATAACAAGTGGATATCGTTTCATTCTACCTACCTTCATTGGAGAGTAAAAGATCATCTGAAAGTCCAAACAATCTTTGTAAATTGATAATCTCTAGGTTGATTTGTGACTGAAGTTCGATTCTCTCAGAATAGAGTTCTATCAAGTTTCGTTCAACTTCAAGTAAGTCCGCGTAACTGAGTCGTCCCGATTCATAGGCTACGCGCATTGATTCAGATGCGGCCTGCTGTTGAGGAATAAGGATGGATTCGACAGTCGAAATTTGTATCAGAATCTGCGCAATACGGGCCTCGCGCTGTCTGACTTCAGAGAGAGCATCGTTACGGTTCTGCAAACGACGAGCCCTAAGTTCCTCCTGCTCGGCGCGAACTGCCAATATATTCCCTTTGTTGCGGTTGAAAAATGGGAGTGGTAACGACACACCCATTACGAAAGTTGTGGCATCCTCTCGTTCAAGCCGCCGGATTCCGCCGCCGAGGGTTAGATCGGGCTTCCTTTGGGCCTGCGCATTAAGCAGTCGGGATGCCATGAGCACACTGTCGGCTTCAAAGAGGAAATCACTTCTCACCTCAGCGTTAGGTTTTGGGTACCTCCATTGCCCTGAAATATTCGAAAATATGCCTGAAACTGAATCAAATTGGGGTGTACTATCAAGCCATGATGCCGCCAAGGCCATACGCGAAACATTCAACTCTGCAGAGGCGTCACCTTCCATCAATAGGGCGCGATCTAACGCCAATTGGCCGAGAATTTCGTCGGCCCGAAGTGCCGCTCCTGCAGTTACCATTCTCCTGGCGCTTGAAACCAGTTCACGAGCGGATTCAGTTGATCGTCGCGATAATTCGTAGCCCAGCTGTGTATAAAGCACCTTATAAAATCGCTCCTTCACGACCAGATACAAATCAAACTCGCTAATGATAGCTTCACGTTCGATTCGCGACTTCTCAGCGGTGGCAACATTTCGCCTTGCGGATCGTTTACCTCCCAACTCTAAAGTCTGCGACAGCACTACCGTGATTTCCGACTGGCTAAATCCCGGGAGTGACGCGGAAAACTGTTCGATATTTACTCCGAGTTCCGGATTTAGTCGAACACCTGCTTGGGTCACCCGATGTCCTGCGGCGTCGATACTATGGCGCAGAGCCGCGAGTCCAGGATTGGCGCGAACTGTCAAGGACCAGGCCTCGCTCAAAGTCAGACCAGTACCAACAGCTGTGTCTGTTCTTCCCGAATCAGACTTAGGGGTCTTCCAGCTTTGCGAATGTACATTATTCGCGTATATGAATGAGGATGATATGAAAAGACACATCCACAATCGTAATTGCTTCATGCTATTCTCCAATATTATGTAAACAGAAATTGCCCTCAGTTCAGGGTACGTTCTGAACTGCATGGACTGCTTAGTTACAAAAATCGGATAAAATCAACAGCGAAGAATTGGGGGGGATGAAAAGACCGAAGGCGGGTTAATGTCTTTGATTGAATTTGGGTGAAGGTGTTCAAAACGGAAGTCGGCAAACATTGGTAGCGCCGAAATCGGGGCGACTGAGACATGACTTTTGTCTGATATACGGTGGAACTTTGATTGCGGCAATCCTTGGTCAAACAGATCAAAGTGGTAGTGACATTCTGTTTCTTCACCGTCCTCGCAAGAATTCCCGAAAAGTTCTTCGGCTGGTCCGCAATCATCGTCGCTGGTACATTCTTCTCCTGAGAACAAAGAGTCAGTGTGCATTTCGTCATCATGGCAATGCAGGGCTATGAATTGCCCAAAAAAAGTCAGACTCCAGAGGGGAAATAAGACAGGAAGGAGATATTTGTGTACTTGTTGCCGATTCATCTGGTCATTATACTTATATTAACGGGTTTCGTCCAGATTAATGTCGGACATTTATTTGAGTTCCATTAGCAGGATAATTCACAGTTTGGCAACGGAATTTAAAAAAAACGTGAATATGAGTTCAATGCCAAATCTCCAGACTTGGCGCTATTTCTTAGATACAAATTCAATCGGTATCGTGCCTGATTTGTAATCAAGCAGTTTTTTTAGCTATTGGCCCAGGTTTCGCTCAGCATTGCCGCTTGCTCTAAGATCGTCTGTGTAGCCTTCTCCTGTTTGTCCGGCGGATAGCCATGCTTTTTCAAGATTCGACTCACGATGACCCTAATTTTAGCTCTGACGCCTTCCTTCATCGTCCAATCGATGCTCACATTCCGCTTCACCGAGTCTACCAGCTCGCGGGCAATTGTTCGAAGGGCATCGTCCCCCAGGATCTTTACCGCACTATCGTTGACTTCGAGTGCGTCATAAAACGCGAACTCGTCGTCAGTCAAACCCAACTCATCCCCTCGCTTTTCCGCTTCTCGCATCTCTTTAGCCAATGAAATTAACTCCTCGATAACTTGAGCCGTTTCAATGGCTCGGTTCTGATAAGTTCGCACTGCCTTTTCCACTCTTTGCTATGACCAGCGGCTTGCCAGTCAGTTCAGGATGAAACCGAAGACAGACTTCGATTGAGAAATTTGGCACAAACACGTGAGCGACACGAGAACCTTTCATGACGCCAGCCTGATCATTCTGCCTTCGACACAAATCCGGCCAGCATCATAATTCAAAATATAAGGAAAAACAGTCCCAATCAAGAAACAATGGCGGGAGTTGCGAGACGAGTTCATCAACTGGATAAAAAACCAAGCAGCATGAATTATGCCCTGCGGTTCTTGTTCAGATAGTACTTTGTAAGACTTTAGTCAGCTCAGTCGACGTTTTTTAGGAGGGTTTCCAAACGTAATGCTGTCGTTGGGGCGTGTGATTCGTTATGTACGTCAGTACCTTCACATGCTGAGCAATGAGTTTCAGAATGACATAGGCCCAGCGGACTAAACGCTCCTGCCGGTTAATGACTTCCTTGTCCCATTTCTGCGTTATTGCTTCTATTTCTTTGCGATCTCCAATCAGCCGGATATAGCTGAAGTCCGTTGTAACCGGATTAAATGGAAGCTCATCACCATGCGGCATCCATGTCTTATCAGTCAATGCCAGAGCGATATTGTGCTCCCCGAAGCGAACGTAAACCGAACCTTTGATAGCCTGATTGCGTACTTTTTAAGCGCCGCATGAGGGAAAAACCCACCGTCGCTAAAAACATAATTGAAGAGGAACGTGACTATTTCTGGTTCCTTATCACTATCTCCAATCTCTTGGCCGTCGTCGGAGCGTGACCGGCGAAGTGATTGTTAATATAAGTCAGGACTTTTACATTCTGGCAAATCGAAGTGAAGTTTCATTTTTGAGGATTTTCATTTTTATTAATCTCATTCTCCAAAGAAGTCAGTCCGTCCATTATCTCCTCAAAACTTGGAATAGTCCCAAAAAGCATCGACTGCATGGAATCATAATCTTTTTTTAATTCAGAAATATTGTGTACTGGAGGCAACAATCTGAGACTGCCTGGTTTTGCATCTTCGTACTTTGCCCAAGGGCTTCGATAGAATTTCATCTTAAACTGTGCGACTGCATCCAACAGATTGAGATCCGCAATCGCCTTCGCCCGGACCGGCAGGCAACTCAATCGATACAGATCATAATAGTGCCGGGAGTAACGTGGCGGGAGAGATTTGTCACTCCCACGGTGGGCTTCCTGGTGTAGGATAGTGGCCTTCTCCCAAAATGTTCGTTCGGCAGAAATAGTTTTTACCACCGTGAATTGTTGGTCAAATAACTTGGGGAACTTCTCTGCCGCAAATGGACGAATTTCCTTTTGCTCATTGGGTACAGATTCCGCCAATGGTCCGATTTCAAGTATTATCTGAGGCTGAATTGCCGTCAATGAGAATGCCTTTGGATACTTTATGAATACTATCTGACCGGAAGTCTCAATCTCTATTTCGGCATCGAGACGAATTTGTAGATCAGTGCGCATTATTGGCGCGAATTTTTGTTCAAGAAACTCCGCCGTCTTGTCGTTTGCTTCCTTTCCAAAGATATCCTGCTGAGTTGAACTGCGCTCTTCCCATGGCTCATCATCCGAATAACCAAGTATCTTCCAGTCCAAAATTATATCGATATCTTCTGAAAACCGCTCGATCGCCCCAAATGCTTTCGAAAGGCTCGTCCCCCCTTTGAAGGCCATACTATCTTTCCACTTATTGTCGTGAAACAAATAATCAAGAACCCAGCAAACCCAGAAGTCTTTCTCAATGATCGCCTCATGCACTTGCATTTGTTCTGCGGTAGCGCGAAATAGCTCTTGGCGTTCTTTTTCCGGGCGCTTGGCTATCTCACGCATCACGCGGCTCACTATTCTCGGCCAACCGCTTGATTATATCGTAAACCCAACTCGTCGCATATTTCGCCTCTCGGATGGCTCGGTTTAGCTCTTTTGCATCGAATTTTGTGCGTAGTGTGACCATTATCGACTGGTTGACATTTTTCTCGCCAAGAGTCTTAAGCGCTTGGACGAGCAGGGCCGTTTTAGGTGAGAGTATGCTTGTCTCCTTATTCGCTCGATGCTTGAATGCCAACGTACCGCCGCTCCATGTATATTGTCTGGTAGGACCGTCACTGAAATACTCCCATTTTGCGGGGACCTGAGTCGACAATCCGAGGAGATTCATTGCCGTCTCTCCTGATGGCAGAATTGTCCAACCTTGTGCTCGCGCTTTTGCTCTGGCAATGGCATCCGGATCAGGACTGGACAGGGCTTGGAGCAGATTGCTATACTCCGGGTAATCGTAGACCCCTGGAAGAACTCGTCGAATTGTCCCTTGTCTGGTCAGACGGTCGAGGATTGATCTCGTCGTTCTATGACCAGCAAGATCGAGGAAGTCTTTTGGAGTAAAAACCTTACCCCTACCTTTACCATAAATCCTTGCAAGTATCTTACTTGTAATAGTTTGTGATATAATTAAAGCGCTCATTTTGAAACGGAAAATACCTAATTTTCGTTGCAGTGTCAATCTCAATTTTATGCTTCCTGCATTGATGGCGGCGAGCAATACAATTTTTTTTCAAGGGAGTTTTGTGATTGAAATCGAATCCGTTGTGCGTGTTGTTTCGGGGATCAAAAGTCTATTCAGATTAAGCCGGTCGGGCAATGACGCAAAAGGGAAATAAGGACGGCTTGCATTGATATAGCCGCATTGACTGATTCCATCATCGGCGCAAAATCGAATGTATTGGCTTCCAAATCGTTAGATGACTTAACGGCACCCGGCCATCGCTTATGTAGCGACGTGCGAATATCACCCAGTGAAGGTCTATTGGTTGAATGTGAAATTATACTAATACGGCACATGAGTGTATGTATACAGCAAGAATCGAAATCGTCTATCACAAGGTGGGTGGGGTGCTGTTGTGCCTAACAGTTCACAAATTTCAACTGGAATAGGAATCGCAACTAAGCAAAGCACTATCTCGACTTGCCACCACTATGAGATTATCAATCAACTATTTAGGTCTTGCTAATTGGTTAGGATTTTATCAAATTCTTGTGTGTCTATAGGGTTGGTATAGCCACGAATCAGAATTAGGATTTGATGATAAAATAGTGTTGTAGTTCATTCTTAAATTGATTGGATCTGATAAGAAATATTAATGTCAAAAGAAGAATCAAGGGGCGGGGATCTCTTCATAGTCGATAACAGCGACTCCGATTGGAAGGTCAAACAGTACCTTCGGGAATGGGCTGACCTTGCAAGCAAATTCGATATTGCTACGGGTTACTTCGAAATTGGCGCATTGCTTGCCTTGGATGGCCAATGGCAGAAACTTGATCAGCTTAGAATCCTGATGGGTGATCCAGTGTCGCTGAGGACCAAGAAGGCACTAATTTCTGGCGTAGAGAGAATGAAAACTCGCCTTGACGATAGCATAGAGAAGGAAAAGGAACAGAACGATTTCCTGCTCGGTGTCCCGGCTATTCTATCCGCCATTGCTAAAAAGCAAATTCAATGCAAGGTGTATACAAAAGACAAGTTTCATGCCAAAGCATACATCACTCATGCCAAACAAGCTGTTATTGGTTCTGTTGCTCTTGTCGGATCAAGCAATTTTACGTTTCCGGGGTTGACGACTAATATTGAGCTGAATATCCAAATCCGCCGAGAGGTCGAAGAGCTACAGGCATGGTATGAAAAACACTGGAATACAGCCGAGGATATTTCAGATGATGTTCTGAAGGTAATCGAGCGCCATGTCCGTGACTATTCTCCCTTCGAAGTATATGCCAAATCTCTTCAAGAATTCTTCAAGGGACACGAGTTAACCGTCGGAGAATGGGAGCTTTCTGAATCGATAATCTACAATGTGCTGGATAACTATCAGCAAGAAGGATACCGATCCCTGATGAAAATTGCCAGTCAGCACAACGGAGCGTTCCTCTGTGATGGCGTAGGGCTTGGTAAAACTCTGGTCGGCCTCATGCTCATTGAGAGGCTTTGTACGTTCGATCGAAAACGAGTCGCTTTGTTTGTTCCTAAAGCCGCTAATGCCCCGGTTTGGGAAACTCATCTAAAGAAATACTTGCCCCGTCTCAGAGGCGACTTCAGTAATCTGGCTGTATACAATCATACCGATCTTTCCAGAGAGGGCGATTGGGAGGACAAAATGGCTCGAATCGGCGAACAGGCGGATGTTATCATCATAGACGAAGCGCATCACTTTCGTAATCGAGGCATCAAAGGAGAAGGAACAAGAAAGCCCTCCCGTTATCGGAAAATGTATGAAGTGTGCGAGGGAAAGACCGTTTTCCTTCTGACTGCCACTCCTATTAATAACAAGCTCGCCGACCTCCACAACATGATTTCTCTTTTTTCAAGAGAGGACAAAGGCTATTTCAAAGCCGCGCCCCTCGGAATTCATTCTCTTCCTGGGCACTTTCTAAAGATGGAGCGAGCCTTAAAAAAACTCATTGGCGAAAGTCCAGAGGCTCTTGGTGAGATCAACCAGCTTGAGGCCGAGCGGATCTTGCGAGATGATACTCTCTTTCGTGCCCTTGTAGTTCAACGGAGCCGGGCCTATGTTCGTGCGAGCAACGAACAACAGGGAAAATCAAGTGCCACTTTTCCCTTTCGAGACCAACCGCGCGTAGTCAACTATTCAATGAAGGAAACCTATGGAGCCCTCCTCAAAAAACTCGAAGACGCATTTGAGAAGGAGAATCCTCTCTTCACACTCGCGAATTACTATCCTTTGTTTTATTTGAAGAATGACAAGGTTGAAAAAGATGCCATGGAAGAGGGCAGGCAGAAAGAAGTTGTGGCTCTCATCAGGACCAAGTTCCTAAAGCGCTTCGAAAGCTCAGTGAAAGCATTCGAGCTTTCCTGTGTGGCACTCATGCAAAAGCTCTTAGCCTTCCAATCCCATTTTAGCACCACGAAATCTCAAAAGTCACAGCTGAAGAAATGGAATCAGATCAACGAAGAGATCCTGACTTATGCGAACGGCATGAGAAAGTACTTTGCTACTCGACCGTTAGATGATGACGAGGATGATGATTTTATTTCTTCTGACCTTGTTGAGTCCTTCAAGGAGTATGAAATTGACAACAATATCTCAAGAAGTTCCCATCGAGTCGAAGACATGATCACCGCTACGCAGATTGATCTTGACCAAATAGTCGAATTTCTGCGTGAGACAAAAAAGTTTAAGCCAAGCAACGACGATAAACTAACTTCTCTAATCCAACTCCTATCAACAGAAGACCGGCTCAAAAACGACAAAGTCCTAATTTTTACTGAATTTATGCACACTGCAAAGTACCTTCAGGATGAATTGGTGAGAGCAAGCATTAAAGGTGTGGACGAAATAGACAGTTCTGATTCTCGTGACCGGAGTGAAACCATAACTCGCTTTTCTCCTTACTATAATGGTTCAAATTCCACCGAGCTCGAAAAGAAGGGACTCACGGAAATTCGTGTTCTTCTCTCAACAGACGTCCTCTCCGAGGGCCTGAACCTCCAGGATGCCTCTTGCATGATCAACTATGACCTCCATTGGAATCCCGTAAGGCTCATGCAGCGAATCGGACGAGTCGACCGACGACTCAGCCCTGACATCGAAAAAGCCATGCTGAGCGACCATCCGAGTCGAAAAGGCACGCGTGGAACTGTGCAGTTTTGGAATTTTCTGCCTCCCGATGAACTTGAGGATATTCTTAAACTTTATGCCAGAGTCTCTCATAAAACGCTACGTATCTCCAAAGTTTTCGGCATCGAGGGAAAAAAACTCCTCAAGCCGGACGATGATTTTGACGCGCTTAAGGAGTTTATCCACACCTATGAAGGAACAACCAGCACGATCGAAGACATGCACCTTGAGTACCAGCGGCTCCTGAAAGCGTTTCCAGAATTAGAGCAAAAACTCGAAGCCATGCCCGGCAGACTCTTCAGTGGCAAACAACATCCTAAAAAGGGCACACAAAGCGTCTTTTTTTGCTATGCCCTTCCCGGACAGGTCAAAGAGACGGGTTCCGATGGATCCGAAGAAATTAGGTGGGAAGAATCCAAAGGACTCAGGAAGTGGTATTTGTTCGATCTTGGCACCGAGAAAATACTGGATGAACCTGATCAAATTCTGGACTTGATTCGGTCGAAACCAACTACTCCTCGACGGCGATCACTGCCTGACGCATCACTGACTGAAATTCGAGTTAAGCTTGAAGTGCACATTAAGAATACGTACCTCAAACAAGTTCAAGCGCCAGTCGGCGTTAAAGCAAACCTGAAAGCATGGATGGAATTGAGTTAGTGCCTACTGATCAAGATATTCTCACTGCTATTTCCCAGGTCAATAATCAACAGACCTTTATCGAGAAACTTCTTCGAGATACACTTCGCTGGCCCATTCCAAAAGGTACATCAACAGTTGAGGACGTGGCCTACGAATGGCCGCTAAGTGAATTCCACGGGAGTGGCCTGGATCAGCACCTGCTTGATGAGCGAATACTTCAGATTCAGCCCCTTGATCCTGAGACACAGCAACCTTGGGGCATATTCGTTCTGCGATTCAAGAGTCAGCGAACCCTTCCTGAGAGAACGCGGTATGACTACCGTTCTCCGTAGCATTCTTAAAGACCTTGTACCAAGAGCGCGCCGCAATCCGGACCGCCCGGCCTGGAACCGTGAGCACTTGCTGTTCATATGCACGCATGAATACCGGGATTTCCGCTTTGCCTACTTCAAGCCATCAACAGACAATTCAAAGGCCGAACCACTAGCGGGATTCGGTTGGAATCAGCAAATGCTCGCTCGTACCGTGTGCGAGTACAATCTGAAAGAGCTCGAATGGCCGTCTCCTCGTGAACAGGCCGACCCCGATATTTGGGCAAAAAAGTGGGCGAAGGGTTTCGATGTCGAGAAAGTATCACGGGCATTCTTCAAAGAATTTGAAGAGCTCTTCTTCGATACTTCAGACTACTTCAGCGATATCTTCCCAAATGAGTCTACTAGAAGGCTAGTCACTCAGCGACTGTTCAATAGACTCATGTTTCTCCGTTTCATTGAGCAAAAAGGATGGCTACGTTTAGGAGAACGGAAAGACTACCTTAAAGCACTCTTTGAAGCCGGAGGCATCGGAGGTCAATCCGTTTTTCAATCTCGTCTGCAGTTTTTGCTCTTTACTGCGCTTGCAAAACCCGGCCATCAGGATGATGAGAGAATTGGACACGTCAAATATCTGAATGGCGGTCTGTTTGAACGTACTCCAGAAGACAACCTGATAAACGACATCCCAGATCGAGTACTAGCCCCAATCATCTCAGCGGTCGGGCTGTTCTACCGATTCAACTTCACCGTTGAGGAGTCTACTCCTCTTAATATTCAGGTCGCCGTTGATCCAGAGATGTTAGGTAAGGTCTTCGAACGTCTTGTCACGAGAGAAGATCGTCGAGGCAAGGGCGCTTACTACACTCCGAGAAACATAGTAGCCTTCATGTGCAAAGAAACTCTCAAAAAGTATCTTGGAGGGCATGAAGAGCTTGTCGACAACCATTCGAACGAGAATTTGTCTCTTAGAGAAGCGCAAAGCCTTTTACAGCTTATTAGGGACGTACGGATTGTCGATCCAGCCTGCGGTAGCGGGGCGTATCTAGTAGGAATGCTGAGTGAATTGGTAATTATTCACCGTCTCCTGGAAAATAGGGCGGAGCCAACAACCGCTCATGATGACTATCGTCTCAAACTGAACATTATTCAGAACAATCTTTATGGCGTCGATCTTGAGGCTTTCGCAGTAAATACTGCATGTCTTCGATTATGGCTTTCACTTGCAGTCGATTTCAAAGGTGACGACCCTGAGCCACTACCAAATCTAGATTTCAAAGTCGGCGTCGGAGACAGCCTTTCTGCTGCTAGTCCAGTAGATTTTCCGTACGACCTTTTTGATAGTACACTTATCGAACAGATCAGAGTGTTAAAACTCGAGTATGCTCAACAAACCGATCCGACGAGAAAAGAGGACATTCGTTCCAGTATTCATAGGATACAAAAGGACTTGGAGCGTAGAATCCACGCCACTGCTCCAATGGGAGTGTTTAACTGGGTTGTTGATTTTGCAGAAGTCTTCCTCCCTCGTGCGGCTGAAAGTACGATTGCCGGAGAACTGAATCCCGGACACCAACTTGCCCCACCAACCGCGCCGGGCGGATTCGATATTGCCATTGCCAATCCGCCCTATGGTGTAAAAGTAGAAAATTCCCTTCGCGAGCGCTATTTTCCCGGGAACACTGACGGTAGCCAATCCAAAGATACCTATGGCATCTTTATGGCCAGAGCGTTACAACTGCTTCGGCCAGGTGGTCAGTTTAGTTTTATCATTTCAAACACCTGGCGAACTATCAAAAGCCATCGACCACTGCGAACACTGTTGCTCCGCCGGACTTCGGTCCATCACTTGCTTGATCTTCCATCTTGGGTGTTCGACGCGACGGTCGATACCTGCATCCTTACATTGACCAACAAACCACCTGACGAGAATCACAGTCTTATTGCTGGCGATTTGCGGGCTATCCCATCTGACGACAATGCGTTGCTCAATACAAACCTGCTCGCCGTCGCCTCTCACGGATTCGATGCCCAGACTTTAACCTATGCCCGGTACACGTATTGTCAAGACCAGATCGCCGCGTACGACCATTACTCCTTTTTTATCGGATTGCCTTCATTACAGAAATTGTTGACCGATTCTAATTTTACGAGGCTGGGTGATGTGGCCGATGTGGTTCACGGCATTTCGACAGGGGATAATAAAAAGTATGTTCGAGTCCGACTCGGCGCCGATTCTTCTTACGATCCTATAGACGATTTCATGGTAATGCCCGAAGAAGAAATGGTGGCATTGAGCCCTATTGAAAAAACCACGGGCGTCGACAAAGACTGGACATCACTGACAGGTTGCTTTGTCCCGTTTGAGAAGGGTGGGGCGAGTGACACAGAAGAGGGTTGGCTCCCGAATTACTATGTCCCAACACCCTACTTCATCAATTGGGCTAGAGGAGCCCTCCAAGATATGAGGAATAATCCCGGACATCGCTGGTTCAATCAAGAATATTTTTTCAAAGCTGGCTTATCCTTCTCTGTTTCTGGTATTTACGCGCCCACATTTAGGATAAATAGCGGTGCTATCTTTGAAGCAAAGGGTTCAGGCATCTTTTCAGACCACTATCATCAGGAATTACTTTTGGGCCTCCTTTGTTCAATGGTTGCGAGGTATCAATTCAAAGTCTTTGTGAAGCACTCTGTGGATACCAGCGGAGATGACATCAAGGAATTTAGATTCCCCGTAATTCCCGATACTGCTGCGACGGAACTCCGTTCGCTTGTAATGGACATTGTCGTCAAGCAGAAACAGAATCAAACATATTCGTACCAGTTTTTTGAACAAAAGCAAATCGACCGTATTATCTATGAGTTGTTTGGTCTGCGTGTCGAAGACATCCGAGAAATCGAACTTTGGTACTGCCGCCGTTATCGCAAGCTTGCCGAAGCGCAAGGCTTCACCGCCGAAGTCAAGACGAAGTACGCCGACTATCTTGCCCATTGCGAATCGGTGCTCTCCAAACCACCCAAATACTGGAAGTCTCACCCGATACTCACCCTTATCGCCAATGGAGAAGGCCAGCATTTGGAATTCAAAGCGACATTGGAGGCTGACACCACGACCGGTCTTAGTCTGCCATCCCTACCCGCACAGGTTCTGAAAACGATCTGCGCATTCGCCAATGCCGACGGGGGCACACTTCTAATTGGTGTGGCCGATGCCGGAACTATAGTGGGACTGGAAAAAGATTTCAAACTATGCGGACGCAATCAGAACAAAGACGGCTTTCAACTGAAACTTCGCAACCTTATAAACAGCCGACTTGACCCGTCCCCAGCCGCCCAATTGGATATTGTCCTTCAAGACCTTCCCGAAGGAACAGTGTGTGAAGTGACCGTTCGCCGCTCAGAGGAGATCATCCACTTTGACAAAGAAGTTTATATCCGTGAGGGAAACCAAACCCGCAAGTACGATGGGCGTGAGTTAACGGATTGGGTTGCAAAGAGACAAGCAGCCAGTGCTAAATAGTCATTATCTCAAGCGGGGGCGGCTTCCTTACGATGAAGAGCGGATAAACTTCGTTGAGTACTGGGCTCACATAGGAAGAAAAGAGAGACTGGGAGACAAGTGAATTATCAAACAGTTCGAAGCATTGTAGGCGTGGATTACTCCGAAACGATGAAGATGGTGAAGTATATCAAGGGCAAGTTGTCGTGTGCTAAATACCAGGATATTAACAAGCGTCTTCCTCAAAGTGTACCGAGCGTCTACCTGAAATACCGGAACATGAGACGCCTTTCGTTTGATCTGAGAAAACGTGGAGGCATTAAGGTCTACTTTTGGTTACCAAAGAGACTTAAGCAAGGCGTTGCTCGATCGTTTAAAATAATACCCGAAAAGGGAACCGGTTGGACGGGATTTAAAATTTCAGATCGGCAGAGTCTCGAGACGAGTGGAGCCCTTAGTGCCATTATCGAGTATTGGCAAGATTGTGTGGCGGCAATCGATCAGGGGGAAGATACTCAGCTGTGGAAGCGAGAGGAGTTGGTCAAAGATTTGGTGCGACAATGTTATCTAAATACTACCATTTTGGAAAATAAGAAGTTCCCTGACACAAAGTTTAAACCAGACATTGTAATCAATTCCAAGAAGTTAGTCATTCAGGTTGATGGGGCGCAGCACTACAGGCGCGTGCTAAGGTTTCATCCCACTGAAGCAGATTTTCTGACTCAGAAGCTCCGGGACACACAGTGCGACGAAATCTGCAAACGGAAGAGATATACAGTCCTGAGAGTCATCACTGATGCCGCAGAACTTCTAACAGAAGCCGAAATGAAAGCCATCGTCACGTCGATTGAAGGCACCTGCAAAGTATATTTTCTTGTCCGAAATGGAGGAGAATTGGAATGCGGGGACGTAAGCCCGCTCGAAGGTGGGGTGTGAAATGGGACACCTAAGACTTGGCATTACTATTCGACACCTTCGGGGCCAGAGGAAGGAAGTAGCGGGCGTAAACTGCGAAAAAACGAGAATTGAATAAGTGAAGTGATAAGGATTACAGACGTGGACTCTAAAGAGGAAAAATCGAAGCAACTCGAACAGGCATCTCAACCTATCTGGGCAATGTTTGAATTTGTAGTCTCGGGGCGAATGAAGGTTGAAAACACGTTAGCCCTGTTTCTGGCAATCAACACACTATTTATTGTTGCTTTTCTGGAGCTTTTCAAGACAGAACTAACAACACTTTCTTTAGCGTACCTGATTCCATTCCTGCTTCTGGTGCTTCCTTCGCTGGCAATGTTTGCCACATTCGCCTCACGGTCTATCCAGGTGCCTTGGATTGACAAGGAAAAGCTAACTGCTACTCTTGATAAATCCGAATTTCAAATCGAGTTGCTGAGTGAGGTATATGCTTCCGCAGATCAGTCCCACACCGCCAAGAAGCGTGCGTCGTGGTTGCTACGAATTTGCCTTTTTTCAGTGGGAATCGCAATCGGTTGGTTGGTTATGATCTTTCTGCACTATATCTGTTGCAGTCAGATGTTGGTAACCGAGAAGATTGTTGTGATAGTGCTAATTGCATTAGGCCTTTTCCTGTGCATATTCTTAGTGGCTAAGAATATGCAGGCATACCCATTCGAGCAGAGTAAGCGTGATATCCGTAATGACCTGAAAAAGTGGATCGAGGAACCGAATGCCAAAGAAGGGAATATCGAATGACGCCTGAGGAAAGAGCAACACAGACAGCGGCGGAATTTCACCAAGTTTTACTTGCGGCATTAAGGCAACGTGAACAGGAAGTAATCAAGTATGTCGCAATACTGACCCCTGCACTTGGCGGCTATATCTGGCTTATCAAGGAGGATGTTACTTCCAAAGTATTTCAGGTTGGTTCGTCGGGTGTGATTGTCTTATTGTTAATAGGGACTGCGTACACGCTTGCTCTGGGTTATAACTCCAGATACATTACCCTGCAGTTGGCTAAAATTGAAGTACGACTTGGAATGACGGGTTTCATCCTTGATTCCTGGCCAAGGACGTCAAGGGCCTTCGCGGATCGTTACGGGTTGTGGCTATTGCCTCCCGATATCATTAAAACATTCTATTTTGCTTTTCTGGGATCCAGCGCCTTTGTAACACTGTCTGCGCCAGCGCTCTATAGCGACGCCTGCTGGGTAGTGGTGATTGGAGTGATTGCGATCATCCTCGGCTTGGGGCTGCCTTTCTATTTTGGAAAGAAACTCAGGGATTCTGCATTGGGTGAGAGAGATTGGTGACAATCAAAATCGAGCGAGGCGGATCTTTCCATGCTCGAAAGGAGCATCCAGTGTCAATTCTGGTGTTACAATGGCTACTCTGACCAGAGTTCATGGCCCTTTACTGCCCCGTGCCTTGCGTGGACTTCAAAATATTGTTTCATTCCCGAGTCGAACACTTTAGATTTCGTAGGTTTAGTACGCGATTAGGCGCTTATTGATTAGTTTAAATGGAAAAGCCAATTAAGAAAAAGTCTCAGTCAGCCGGATCTATTTCAAATCAATCCAGCGAATTGGATCTGAGTCATGACCTCGTCAACCTACTTAGAAATTTGCTTGTCAATTCCCTGTCGTTCCTAAACAAAGTAGACGAAGCGGGCAAAATGAATTGGGGGTCGTATAGCAAGGTAAGGCTGCGAGAAGATAAACGCCTTCAATTATTTGATCAGCGTATCTTTGACGTCTCTTGGGCCTACGAATACATTACAATGGATGAACAAGGGGTCAAACTTAGGCGCGCAACGGAGACAGCCGCTAAATGTGACAAACTCCTTGCTCCCCATATCGACAAAATGTTCGGAACCTGCAATAGTGCAATCAGACTCACATTCTTTCAATTTTGGAAAGAACTACTCGCTCAGTACTTCACATGCAACGATCATTACCTAACATACAACGAAAATCACTTTGAGTCTGTCCTTTTCAAATCGACGGAATCGCTTAAAACCACTTCAGTCGAGGTCGTAATCTCGGCCATCGCTGAAAATTGCAGCTGTGAATTGGAGCAAATTGAGCTTCTACCCAACTTCCATGTAAAGATGTTGACTCCTGAAATGTTAGTGAATTTTCTAAATGATAACCCCATCTTACTTTATCAATATCCATTGCACCATTGGTTTGGGATAAGTGAGGTGCCGCCAGAAGCGTATGTGATTCAGACTCTGTTACAGTATCGCGAAACATTGCCGAGGCTGGGTGGAGACGAGATCAACATGTCAGCGTTGCAAGCTCCTAAGCACGAGAGTTTAATGTCGAGGGCGATGGAGCACTTTAGAGCTGCTGTAGATAGTTTGAGATTATTGAAGGATGGAAATGTCCGGTTGGGGGCGACAATTGAAGAAACGAAGGACCTGGGTAAGTCCCCCTGGATGTCCGCGCCTCCGGAGGGATTGTACGCTCGTGGTGGCACTCTATATCGGATACATAAGACCGATGCTAAAGAAATTATATTACTCTTTAATCAATTAATCGGCAGTGAAGAATCGAAGGATCACGCTTCAACAATAGGCTTTCGCAGAATCAGTCGAGCGTGTTCCGGCCCAGACTGGCAGGACAGGGTTTTAGACTATTTCATGGGATTCGAGGCTCTATTACTTAACGAAGGTGGCGGGGAAGGATTAAGTTTTAGATTAGGAATTCGAGCCGCATTGCTAATCGGGGAGTCACCCGAAGAACGAAAAAGCGTCGATGAGTTCTTCAAACGGGCCTATGGAATCAGAAGCAAAATCGTACACGGTAGCGAGATAAAGAAAACGGATATTGACATTATGCCTCGTCTTGAAGAGTATGGACGTCGAATCGCAAAAAAAATCCTACATTTGAATTCGCAGTATAAGAAACCGGATTGGAATGAATGGTTGTGGAATGGAAGGCCAGCCGATAAGAGTGAGGAAACATGAAACCCGAGTTATTCACTAATACCAATAGTCGAAGTGACTTTGTTGAAAATGGTTTGAAAAAATACGGACGAGAGCCTCGGGACGTTTTCATCGCAGTCGCATTCTTCACAGATGTTTCTTTTATACAGTATTTGGTTGATCAAGGCTGTAAGGTCAGGCTCATTATAAGGCTGGGATTCCCTACAAGTCCCAAAGCTCTGGGCGAACTTATGAAAATAGAGGGTGTCGAGGCAAGGTACTTCTCGCATCACTCTTTTCATCCTAAGCTCTACATTTTTGGGAGTGATGTTGCGCTGGTGGGCTCGGCTAATTTGACGAGTAGTGCTCTGAACACCAATCAGGAGATTCTCATCACCGTAGATTCCTCAGATTCGAGATTTGACGACCTGGCAAGCCTATTTAATGATTTTTGGACTCAGGCCGCGGTTCTCGATTTGCAAAGCATGCAGCAATATAGACAGTTGTATGAATCGTATCGAAAAGCGGTCGAAGAGGTAGGCGATTTTGATGCAAGTGTAATAGCGAAGTTTAAGAGTGTAGCGCCGGGCAATATTACTCGCGAGCGGAAGAAGATTGATGAAGCGTCTGCATTTCAGGAAAGCTACCGGAAATCCTTCCAAGAATGTGTCAATGCAATTTTCGAGATCAGAGATGCCTATCGCTCGCTTGACAGACGAAAAGTTGACGAGAAGGCATTGCCGGAACGTCTTGAAATCGACGGGTTCATTAGCTGGATTAGAGAAGCTCGGGCGGGCGGAGACAAGTGGAGGGATCCGATTGCTAATTCTAAGAGTGAGCGAACTAATCAAATTACGGCGTTAGCTAAAGAGTGGCTCGATAAGGGCTGGAAGTACTTTGACGATGTTCTCATACCAATCAGTTATCCGCAAATTCTGAAGGTAATGGAAACCAAAGATAATATCCTAAAAAGTACGGACTCTGAGTTGTTTAGTGCGTTACGCAGTGTGCATGCCTTTCTTGAAACACGCCGATATCACAAAGGTGGTGAGCCGACTTTGCAAAAGGTTTTCTTTGAAGACAACGAGGCCAAACGTCTTCGTCATAACTTGGCATACTTGGTTCACGGAAAAGACGCTGCACACGTTAGAATGGGCAATCTGATCTACAATTCTGATTGGAAATTGGCTCATTTTGGGCGTTCGTGTGTTCAGGAATTGGTTGGGTGGATAAACGGGCAAGACATACCCGTGGTTAATGGCAGAACCACGAAAGTGCTTCACTACTTCGGATTCAAAGTAAGTCAACTGCAATAGAGCTGGTCACTTATGGGACACCTAAGACTCAGCCGACTACCTCGCACTCACCGGTGGAAGAGGGTCATCGAGTTGCTCGCTGATGGAGCAACAGCAGAAGAACTCGCGCACGAAACTTACTGGGCGGCATATACCGGACTTGGGCGTGTGCCTCAGGATATCGGATTCACTGAGACTCTGACCACTATTTTCGGATTTATCGACGCTCTCCAATCCAAAAGCCCGGATGCGTCGCTTCGCACTGCAGGTTTCTCACTGCCATCCAGTCCCTCGCTTTTTGATTATGTCAATGCCTTCAAAGAGAAGGCCACTGCAGCCGCAGCCAAGGCCCGTGCTCGGTCTGACATCGCCGAAATAGCCCAGGACAGCTTCACCAAGGTTCTGGTCAATCAGACGGCCTCAGCCTCACAGACTCTCTTTGGCTTTGATCCGGCTCAAGCCAGACAAGCGCTTCAGGCGAATCTCAAGTCTTCGATGCTCGGCCATACAATGCATGAATTTTTCGCATCGTTTACATCACATTATTTGAACTATTACCTCGGACGGGAGCTTCCCTATCATGTCGGCCACGGGAAAGCCTTTGCCAACATTAAGGAACACTCTGATTTCAGTAGGGCATTTGATCTTCATGTTCGGCAAACGGTACGAATCGCCGATGAGTTTACTCCGGGTTGGTTTGGCAAGGCGCGATGGGAAGGCAGACTTTCACACAAGGATGTTTCTCAATTTGCCCATATAGCGTTCAAGAAGATTCGATCTGAGTTCAGGCGGAGCGTATAGGCCAATGGCTGGACCAATTGATATCTGGTGCGGGCCCGATCGTCCGCCAAGAAGCAAGTTGGGCGAAAACGTTATATTGCTCAATGCGATACCCGGATCAAACAATGTTCATCTAAAAATTTCAAACATAAGCCGTAAATTAGTTCAGAATCCTCCTCCCCTGCTTTTAGACCTGCTTGAGATAGCGGGCTATGTCTACTCAGGGGATCAGGCGGCCACACGGGGAGGAAATACACTTCCCGCCGACGGAGCCAATTGGAAAAGGGAGCTGAGATTCCACATTCCAGTGCGGAATCTCACAGTTTGGAAGTCTGAAACTGTAAGTAATGCTCTGACTGAAGCTCTGGAGTTTCTCTCTGGCGACTACTATTCGTTTATTTTCCGTCCAATCAAAAAGGAGCACAAATTCGAGGAGTATTTTGAATTTGAGGAAGGGCAACCATGGTTTCGGCCAGACGAAGTGATGCTTTTTTCGGGCGGCTTGGATTCGCTCGCGGGTCTGTGCGAGGCTGTCAAAACGAGAAAAGGCAAGATAGTGTTGTTGAGCCACCGCTCGGCTCCGCAGACCGACAAGCTCCAGCGGACATTGTTGAAGGACTTTCAGGACCTTACTGGAAGCGAAAGCCGACTGCTCCACATTCCGGTCTGGGTAAACAAGCAGGAAAAGATCACCAAAGATACCCACCAGCGAACTCGGTCGTTTCTATATGCTTCGCTGGCGGCGGTGGTCGCTCGAATGAGCCAACTGTCGGACATCAGCTTTTACGAGAATGGGATAACCAGCTCGAATCTAAAGATTGCGCCTTCGCTTCTGGGTTCAAGAGCAAGCCGAACCACGCATCCGAAAGCTCTGAAAGGACTATCCAAGTTTTATTCGGCTTTGTTTGGGATTAATTTCGGAGTCCATAATCCATTCTTTTGGCACACAAAGGCGGATGTTGTCCGTGCTATCAAGGTTCATGGCGGGCAAAGCTTAATTCGCTTTACGGCAAGTTGTAGTCATATTCGGTCGGGTGATACGATAAACACACATTGCGGGGTCTGCTCTCAATGCATCGGAAGACGATTGGCTATTATCCAAAACTGCTTGGAGGATGAAGACCCGGAAGAGATGTACAAAATCAAAATGCCGTTGGATCCTGTCACAAAAGGAGACGGTCGCGCTATGGTGGAACTGATTATTAAGGCTGGACGGGACTACCAGCAAAACAGCGAGACCGCCTTTTACGAGGAGCATAGCGGTCTCATCTCAACTATTGTAACATCGCTCGATGGGAAGACCGCGGAGAACGCTACTCGGCTGTATGAGCTCCATAAGCACCATGGTCATCAGGTGTGCGAAGTACTGGAAAAGTTTGTATCGCTTCATAAGGGTCTAATTGCCGGAGGCGATGTTCCTGTAGACTCACTGCTTAGCATGATTACGGGGACATTTGTGACAAAAAAGAGGGAATCGGCTGGCAAGCGTCTGAATCTTCCTGAGGGCACAAAGTGGGAAGATATCACAATTGAAATCGTGGGATTAGATGCCGCAAAAGTCTATTCGAACGGTAAGTATGAAATTTATACCGCCTTTGAAATGGGGTTCGAGAACATGAAAACCAAACTCCCCAACAGGCTATGGGATTTGCTGACGGAATTCGCCGAAGGGAAGGGACGCTTGAATTGGGACACCAAAGAACGCTCACGCACTTGGAACCAGAAAGACTTCCAGCGACTCAGGAACGGGCTAAGGGCCTTCACTGGATTGCGCGACGATCCATTCCTGCCATGGACAACCGCCGACGGCTTTGTCTGCCGCTTCAAAATACTCTACGACCGCAATTTTCCCGATTCGCTAAAAGACTAATAGGGCGAAATTTCGCCCCCCCTCCCTTAAAATACTCGAAAAATATTATTTGACCCTAAGTCCTTGTTACAAAAGTGATAAGGCGATTTTGCTCATCGCTCAAAATGTGAATTTTTCAGGCTCCGTGGAAATTTCGCCAGTTGGTTCTGAAGACCAATTGAGTTGGCTACTTATTTAGTCTTCATGCGAGGATCAAAGGACCGGAGAGTGTCTTCAATGCCAACTCAGCTCCCCGATCCTTCCCTCGCTGGGAGAACCCCATGGTTAAACGACCGCGAGTCCCAGAACTCGAATCGCCGTTGGAATCACTTACCGACAAGGTACCCCGCACATTTCTCGGACAGTCAATGAGTGAGGAGGAATATCGGCAAGCATGTGCAAACCTTGCCCGGTACTTCAGCATTCTCAGGGAATGGAGGGACAATCATGGCGACCTATAATTGGCGTCGGTTGTACCGGCAACTTAGATCAGATTTGTCCTATACGATGAGTGAGCTTGCTACGGCACTCAATACCTCGCCCAGAACCATTCAGCGGTGGAAAAAAGAGGGAATGAAGCCAGTTTCTGCGACCGATTGGCCGCTCCTGATAATGGGAAGTGAGGCGAAAAGGTTCCTCAATTGCCGAATTCGAAATAAACGAGTTTCACTCAAGCCGGATGAATTCTACTGCGTCAAGTGTCGGGCGGCTCGAACCGCCCTTCATGGAACTATCGATCATATCTATACCGGAAAGACTTTTGGCAATGGCGAGGAGTGTATCTGGCGCATCGCAAAGTGCTGCATTTGTGGCCAAGAACTGGCCCGATTCGGCAGCCGGTTCTCTTTTTTTGGCCAGTTTGAAGGTGTGACGCATACTCCGCACAACGAAGGGTTAGTAGAGACTTCAGACCACCCCTCAAATGTCATAATTAGAAAGGACGTAAATCATGAAGCCGAACTATGAGAATGAGAAGTTGAAACGCAGGTACCGAACCCATCTTGTGGGCGCGCAAGGAATGTCGGCAGGCACGGTGCTCACGGTGATCCGGGCATTGAAGCATTATGAACAATTGTTTGAAGGCGAGGACTACTCATACTTCAACCAAAGACGAGCGATGGACGTCAAGAAGCATTTGGAAAAACAAGCATGGGAGACCAAGTCTCTGAGTGGAAACACAGCTTATCACACTCTCCGGATTCTCAAACGGTTCTTTTCTTGGCTTGCCGAACAGCCGGGTTTTAAGAAGAAAATATCGCTCGACGCTGTCTCTTATCTGTCACTTGACCTGCGTAAAACCCAAGAAGTGCTAAATCCCGTGGATCGCCCTTTTCCGAGTTTGGAGTATGTTTTGAAATTAGTTCACTCGATAATCGGTGATACGGAGATTGCCCGTCGGGACAGGGCAATTATCGCCTTTCTGCTTCTCTCCGGGATGCGCTTCAGTGCTCTTATTAGCCTTCCCATGGGCTGTTTCGACCCCCACTCACTCCGAATTGACCAGGACCCGCGTCGAGGCGTAAAAACCAAATTCGGCAAGGCTATACCGTCAAAACTGATGGTGTTTGATGAACGCATGCTGCTACCGATACTGGATTGGTACAGGTATCTTTTATCGGAACGCTTGTTTCCAAATACAGCCCCGCTCTTCCCTAAAACTCTTATAGAGCAAGCAGAGAACGTGCTATCATTCGCTCAAGTCGGAGTAAGCGACCAGTTCTGGAAGAGTGGGAGTGGACTACGTGAGATTCTCCAAAAGCGGTCTCAGGAAGCCGGTCTTGATTATTTCAACCCGCATTCTTTCCGGCATGCGGCGGTGCATTTGGCTATGGAGCGATGCCAAACTCCTGAGGAGTTCAAGGCTGTCAGTCAAAATCTTGGACATTCTAAACCGATGACGACTCTGATGAACTATGGAACTTTGCCAAACGACCGAATGAGGACTGTGCTCGGGGAGATTAACTTTGGGAAACCGGCTCGGTCTCAGGGACAAAGAGTGTCATTGAGAGCAATAACCGAATTTCTCAATAGAGATGGAATAGAGCTTGACGATGACATTACTTAAGTTTATATTACTTTATATGAAAAGGATGATGGAGAAGCTTGACGAATACCGGCTGGAACGCCGGTTGAGTCAGGCGCAGTTGGGAGAAATCTTGGGTGTGTCAGTGGTAACAGTCAATCGGTGGCTGAACAATCACGCGAGGCCTAACAAAATTCAGGCCTTCCACATTGAGAAATTGCTTAAATCAGGAGAAAAATTGAAGTGAAAGCTGTTTTATACGCTCGGGTTTCCTCAAAAGAACAGGAGAAGGACGGCTTTTCAATTCCTGCTCAGCTGAAGCTACTCAGACAATACGCTAAGGATAAGTCGATCACGGTTGTGCAAGAGTTTGTGGATGTAGAGACTGCCCGAAAAGCTGGTCGAACTGGATTCAACGAAATGCTGGAATTGGTCAAAAAAGATCAGTCGATTGAGAGTGTCCTGGTTGAAAAGACCGACAGGCTTTATAGAAACATCAAAGATTGGGTAGTCCTTGATGAGCGAAAACTGAAGTTACATTTCGTAAAAGAGAATGTTGTAATTTCCGAGGAGTCAAGGTCGTCGGAAAAGCTCATGCATGGCATCAAAGTGCTCATGGCCAAGAACTATACTGATAATCTATCTGAGGAAGTCAGAAAAGGGTTTCTTGAAAAGTGCGCTCAAGGACAATGGCCGACAAAAGCCCCTGTGGGTTATCGGAACGTGGTTGGGACTGGATTAATCGAGGCCGATCCAGAAAAGGGGCCTTTGGTTGCGAGAGTGTTCGAGGCGTATGCCTCCGGAGATCATTCACTGAAGTCACTCTCCAAATTGATGAAGGAATCGGGGCTATTTTCTCAAAATTCAATAACCATCAACAAGGCTGGCATCCACAGAATTCTCAAGAATCCAATTTATTATGGTGAATTTGACTGGAAAGGAAAGCGTTACCAAGGCATTCACACGCCGCTCATTTCATTCCAATTGTACAACAAGGTGCAGAATGTATTGGGCCGTAAAAGCAAACCGATTAGTTCAAAACGAGAATTCGCATTTACCGGATTGGTTAAGTGTGGCCAGTGCGGATGCGCGATGACCCCCGAGATCAAGAAAGGGAAATACGTCTATTATCATTGCACCAAGTTTCATGGCAATTGTGATAACATTTGGGTTCGAGAAGAAGAACTTGGCCTAATGCTCGCAGGAACTGTTCAGGCCATGTCAATTGATGTGGGCAAAGTAGAAGATATTAAGCAAGCTCTCAGAGAGAGCCAAGCCGATATGATTTCGTTCCGATCTGAGTCGCTCACTGGCCTGCAAAAGAGAGAGAGCCATCTCATGCGGCTTGTTGACAAGAGTTATGAGGACAAACTCGAAGGTTTGATTTCTGAGGACATGTGGCGCCGGAAAAGCCACGCATGGCAAGTTGATCTTGAGGCAGTAAGAAACCAGATTCGCCTTTTCAACGATGCAAATTTGGATTATTACGAATTTGGCTCGTCCATTCTCGAACTCGCTAATTCAGCGTATGACAAGTACTTGAAACAGGGTGTGAAGGAACAGCGTCGATTGCTCAATTCGGTACTATCGAACTGTACATTTTATCGTGGAAGTGTTTGTCCGACTTACAAATCACCGTTTGATATTCTTGCGAAACAGGGTGAAAATATAAAATGGCGGGGTCGACGAGACTCGAACTCGCGGCCTCCTGCGTGACAGGCAGGCGTTCTAACCAACTGAACTACGACCCCGGCATAAAACAAAAATATGGAACGCAAGTATAGCAGACCATCCCCCCGAAATCAATCTAATTCGTAACTTTCTGCACCAAACAGCTTTAGGAGTCAAATTCACAGATTTCGACGTAAAATTAAACAAGCCTGAATTCTCGCTAATCCAGGCTTGGCTGTGCATTCACTGTCGTCACTCGGGCGATAAGATATCGGCATGGTTGGTGTTGCTATTTTTGTAAGCTCGATACTCCGTACTTCGAAAAGTTATCGATGTGCAAAGTCGCTTTTCTATTAATGATTGGGGCGATATCAACAAGTTCAAGAACATTGAGTATTTCGTTTAGATAAAATAATCCCGCGCTGTTCTTTGTGCTCCGCAAAGGCTGCTGCAATTCGTTCAGCTTTGCAAAGACGATACCATGCGGCGTACATACACAGATACGTATCCACGTTCAGGACGCGCGTGGCTGAACCATCGGCCTTTGATGAAATCCTGTATCCAGTGTTCAGCAAACAAGGCAGCTAATAAAATCAGGGTAGTCAACTCGGAGAAATTATGCCGCTGGTCGGGTGTAAACCGCGAGAGTATCAGTTCGGCGTTACCTGTCAACACGCCGAGGTAATTCTTAATATCATGCGCCATCTCTACGGCCGTCTCTTTTGCACTTTCGTATCTCTCCACCTCACAAATAGTCTGATTCAGCAGTTGTAACTCCGAAATGTCCTGGCATATAATGAGTTTCAGGAGATCGGACGATTGGCCAGATAGTGATGAAATCGAGAGGTAAATCGGAAAGCTGTCACTTCCCCTCATTCCGGTAGCCTGCCCGTGCCAGCTATTCTGATCAGCACCCTGTTGGCACAAGTTATCAAAATCACAGATCAGTTTGGAAATACGCGGTACTGATTCTACGCCAGCTATGTCAAAAATCTGCGCTGCGGCCCGATTCATACGGAAGACATCGCCGGCCCGGGTCGCGACAAAAATCGCCGATGGTGATTGATCGATGACCCGGTCGAGAAATGAGTTCAGGTGCAGCAATTCCGCATTTGTGGCATTGAGGACGCGATTGCTCTCTTCGAGCTCCGCTATTCGAAATGAATCGGACTCGCGCAACTTCCGGCTGAGACTTCGAAGCACACGGCTCGCAAATGCGGGTTGCTCGCTGATAACCCGCTCGAAATTAGCGCGTGAGAATTCCAGTACTTCACACTCAGTCGCCGCCACGACTGTGGCGAATCTCTCGGTCTCATCCACAAGAACCATTTCTCCCAAAAAGTCGCCCGGACCGCGAAGGGCGATAACCCGCCGTGATCCGCTCTCATCGTTGCCTCGTTTCACAACTTCGACCATGCCTCGAAGCACGAGGAGCATGGTATTGCCAATCTCCCCCTCCTTGAAAATATCCTGCCCGGCATCGTAGAGACGAGAAAGGGAATATTTTCCAGCCAGCTCAATTATCAGATAGTCAAGAGTGGGATTTGTGGAATTTTTATCGACTATGGGCATACATTCGTTATAGACAAATACAGCAACAGCTTTAAGGAAGTCCTTGCAATATTGAAGGATTGCCCGCCTGTAACATATTGGTAGACAATCGAAACGGGTGATACTATTCTGCCCCGGTTCGATTATTGTTAATTGGCGATGAATTTATTGATTTGCCCATCCTCATATATGTGTTATCCCACTGATTTTTGCCCTAAAACGCTGGATTGCAGAGATTAGCCACAACAGAAAAAAAGCAAACAATTCAAAGGTGGGCTTTAGAACAAAATCCCATAATCCTTGTTTTAGTGTGTAGTTAATTGACGACCGTCCGAATAAGCTATTGAAAGAATGAAGGATATTTTCACATGACGACACAGAAACCCCGGCTTCTGCCAATAGCTATCATATCGGCTGTCGCGGCAATCATCATTTTTGTTATAATACCCATGGCAAAGACAACTAAACAGAATACAAATTCTGACACTGCTACAAGTACACAAATTTCGGAGAAGAAAACCATGACGTTAAACAAGTTAACCTCCGCCGAAGAGCGGGTAATCGTCAATAAGGGAACTGAAGCCCCGTTCACGGGCGAGTATTATGACCACAAAGAAGCCGGCACATATACATGCCGTCAATGTGAAACCCCGCTCTATCGTTCCGGAGATAAATTCGAGTCAGGATGTGGCTGGCCGAGTTTTGACGATGAAATCCCCGGCAGCGTTAAACGTACAACCGATGCCGATGGCCGCCGCACCGAGATAACCTGTGTCAATTGCGACGCGCACCTGGGACATGTATTCGAGGGTGAACGCTTCACCGATAAAAACACGCGACACTGTGTGAACTCAATCTCACTCAAATTCATTCCCGAGAGTGAAGCCAACGCGACTATGATGAGTTCAGGCGATAAGACCTCGAAAAAGTCAGACAATAAGGCTACTAAGCCAGTTGCTACTGAGACGACATACTTTGCCGGAGGTTGCTTCTGGGGGACAGAACATCTCTTGCAGAAAGTCGATGGCGTCCTTTCAACCCGTGTCGGCTACATCGGCGGCGAAACCAAAAATCCGACCTATAAAACGGTGAGTTATGAAAAAACCGGGCACGCCGAGACTGTCGAAATAGTCTTTGATCCAAACAAGACAAATTACGAAACGCTCGCCAGAATGTTCTTCGAGATCCATGACCCCACCCAGCTTAACCGACAAGGCGGCGATGTCGGCGATCAGTACCGCTCGGCGGTCTTCTACACGAACGAAGCGCAAAAGCAGACCACTGATAAGCTGATTGGCTTGCTCCATGATAAAGGCTTTAAAGTTGTGACTGAAGTTTCTCAGGCTGGCACCTTTTATGAAGCCGAAAAATACCATCAGGATTACTACAACTACACTGGCAAACAACCCTACTGCCATTTCTATACCAAGCGCTTCTAAGCGCGCGCTCATCGCACATCAAAGTCTGAAAAAACCCGCCATACGGCGGTTTTTTTTGTGTCTTGAGGCGGCCTGCTTTTATCTATATTCTTGATAAAACCGGCCAAAACGTGGACAAGTCCGCCAGCGGCAGAGAATCCATCTTCTTTGATATCAAGTAGGTCAGCGATCCTTGTGATCCTGACATCCGGTATTCGCCAAGATGAAGATCACACCGTCCCGACAAATGTCAACGACGTGGTACCCGAATAAAGAGAAGATGGCCCCAGCTTTCCCGCAGCAACGGACAGGCGCTGGGGTGACATTTCTATGAGTCGTTGCGAGTCCGCCGATGGCGGATTAGGAGTGACGCGGCGATCTCAGTTCGTCGTTCCGTTAGGTCTGCTATGTATCATGTCAAGCCTGAAGTCGAGGTGTAGCCGCGAAGTGTCTCACTCTGCTATTCGCAGCCGCTTGTGAGCGCTGCATGTTTCTCT
>JAWXAN010000077.1 GCA_034439475.1 Candidatus Zixiibacteriota bacterium | reverse complement strand
CCGGGCATTGTTGGCAAGCTGTGAGAAGTCTAAAGAATTATAGTATGGTGTCGGATTAGCCGGATCAAAGAGATTTTTGTAATCATCGGGATTGACATGAATCGAATCCCCTCCAACTATAGCTATAGTAAACTCGGCTACATCGCCGGGTGACATATCAAACGAACCAAAGGAGTAAAGTACCGTCGGATGCTGACCGTCTGCATAATTTGTCGCATTCTCCGGGGGAGGAAGAAAGCCATCTACCGAATGATTAACTGCGGTGAACATTTGGTCGTAATCAAATTCACGGTGTGACATAAGATAATAATAATTAGCATCTCCATAAGGAAGACCAAGATGTGGACCAAGTTTTCGAAACCGCTCATCGGGCTGGGGAATCGTGCGCGGTCCCCAAAAAAGCGGAAAGCCGCCGGGAGTCTCTCTTTCTCCATTAAATTCCCACCAGTTGAAGTTGCGCCGCTTTACACTTTCGGGACTTCTGAGCAACTTTATTCCAACCGCACCACGTGGAGATTTCTCAGTGAATTGGCCAGCAACGGGATTGCCATCTTGCTCAATTATGTAAGCAAGATCGACCGTGTCACGAAATTCACATCCATCCGATGAACTCCAATCCCTTAGAAATCCTGCAAGACCACCGCCAATTGTATCGAAAAGTTCGTAATTATATTCTGGATATCCTTCAAACTCTATCCCTATGAAAACATTGCTCAGCTTTTTGGCGCAGATATTTTGAAATGAGTAATTTATCAGAATGAAGTCGTCCACGTGCGGTCCCGTCCAAGACATTGACCTTTGAATTACTCCGATTCCCAATGGTTTATGGGGGAGAGGATCGTTGCCCTGGAGTATAGGTCCCGTGTTCTGTAAACCTGTGTCCACATATTCACAAACCAGATCAAGCTCAGATTTTGCCTCGGAGGAGAACAATGTGTTTTGCGGATCTATAGTGGAATATTTGAATAGTCCCTTGGATGCCGGGCTGGGATGAAATTCATATCCACCGAATCTCACACACTGAGTATCTTGGTCGATGATTGCCCCCACAGTCAGACGACCGCTCAAGTATCTGATACCGCTAGACCGCGGATACCCGAGCCCATTGAGTAAACGCCCGGTGAGCGGGTCGACGATGCTATCTCCGCCAGTCAAAAATTCTCCTGTGTGGTTCAGAACAATTTGGAGGTTCCCTTCCTTATGAACTCCTCGTCGATAGTTGAGATCATCTTGTGCTCTGGGATTGTTTGAGAGAGCAATTAGAACTGAAACAATGATAAGATAATAGAAGACGGCGTACATGTTTTCGCTTCCTATGTGGCATCCCTAACGCTACTCATGTAAGTGCGGGTGTCGTCAGGTACGACGACACCCGTTGAAGTCAGAATGATGGCATCAATTACTGCAGAAGTGGAGGCATGGTCCATCACATCGCCCTACGGCACAGCCACTCGAGAAGCATCGATTTTCGCAGAATCCGGATGTTAGACGATGTCCATAACATGTCTCTCCGCTTGGAGCTACATATGTGCAACAACCCATACAAATGTCAGCCGCGGCATTCTCCGCAAGGGCGAATCCAAAGGAAAGCCCGAAGCACATACATAGGAATAGTCCAGCAATAATTTTACGTGTCTTCATAAAACCTACTTTCTTTTCTAAGAAATTAGAAGATAATTGATCGAACGTACATTCGCCAATCAGAAATCGAATTTGTTTGCCATATCTTCAAAATCCTCCTTATGCAACTGGTTAATAATTACCTCTTCTATCCGGCCCGAGTCATTGACGACTATGTTAAACGGATAAGAGTAGATATTGAGAGCTTCGTTGAGTATACTGCCACTATCCCAGACAATGGGACAGTCGAGGCCGAATTCTTTTCGCAATCTTTCCAGAGTGCTTGGATCATCATAAGAAATTAGAATGACTGATTCCTTTGGTAAACCATCTTGCAATGCCTGTCCGAGTTCCGAAAGCTCTGCCACACAAGCATCGCAACCATATTCAAAGTATGTTATTAATTTTGATTGGTCGACGAGTGCCAGGAGTGTGGTTCTTGTCCCATCTATCAAAGTAACATCAAAATCTGATAGCGGAGCCCCGATTTCAATCGTCTTCATCCTCGCCAGAATTTGAACTTCATGGCTGCCCGCTTTTTCCCGAAGCTCAGCTGTTCTTCTCTGACTTCGGTAACGGTCTACTTCGTTACCAATAAAATAACCAGCGACTATAGTTACTACAGTAGCGACTAAGAAACCAGTAGTCCAAAGAACTATCTTAGGTACTCTCATTTTAGTTTTCCTTTGTGAGTGTGCTTCTGCCGCACGAATTCGACAGTATTGTGATTATGGAACCTGTCCGCCATGGCGGATAAATGCGAATTATCGCGGGGGGGGGCATCTTGAAGCCGAGCCGACTAATATAGCCGCCAAGCGGGCCTGTGTGGAGCCTTTTATGCACAAAATCTCTTAAAAAGTTCATGGTCAAACCTCTCCGAGGCGAGCTTTCAGCATTCCCTACGGTCATTGCTTCCTTCGGTTTTAGATGCCTTCAGCCGCAATCCTCTGGTGATGTACTATTGATACGCAGCCAAGTTATTAGATGTCAAGAGCTATTTTCCGAGAAGTGTTTTGTCTATGCGACCGCACAGCCTATAATATATATTTTGTTCATGCAGAGGACCGCGACAAAGAAAATCTCGCTTACCACACTCGGGTGTCGGCTTAATCAGTACGAGACTGAAAAGATGGCGGCTAAGATTTATCCATTCGGGTTTGTCCGCGCTAAAGAGGACAAAAAAGCCGACCTGTATCTTATAAACACGTGTACTGTGACTCACCGCGCCGATTCGAGTTCACGTCAGGCAATAAGCAAAGCCGCGCGCCAGAATCCCGAGGCGAAAATTGTGGTGGCGGGTTGTTATGTCGACAAAGACCCGGCAACGGTCGCAGGGTTTAACGGTGTCGATGTCATAATCCGCAACAGCGAGAAAACAAATATTGCCAATATTTTGACGGGCTCACTGCCCGATCTGTTTACCGCGGAGCCTGACAAGAACTGCTCGACCGCTGTCGCGGATTTCACTGGTCATAACCGGGCTTGGTTGAAAGTTTCCGATGGCTGTAACCAGTGGTGCTCGTTTTGTATTATTCCCCAAGTGCGCGGACGGCTCGCAAATCGAGGACCTGCTGATATTATCGATGAAGTTCGAGGGTTGGTCGCGCATGGTTTTCGGGAAATAGTTTTGACCGGAATAAATGTCGGCCATTATTCATACCGTACAGGTGAGCCTTCTATAAACAATCTCGCGGAACTTGTTCAGTTGATTCTCGATGAGACGGCTATTGAAAGACTGAGGATTTCTTCGATTGAGCCGCAGACAGTGCGCGAGGATTTGGTTCGGCTCTATGCCGCAGGCGACAATCGCCTTTGCCGCCATTGGCATCTGCCGCTTCAATCCGGGTCATCGCGGATGCTGAGACTGATGCGAAGACCGTATGACCAAGCGGCCTATATTAAACGCGCGACTGCAATCAAGGAATCACGTCCCAACACTATTATTGGCGCGGATGTCATTGTAGGATTTCCGGGTGAAACCGACAAGGATTTTGCGAAGACATGCAAAGTAGCAGAGTCTGGTTTGATCGATTACCTACATGTCTTCAGCTACTCCGACCGTTCCGGCACACACTCGTTTGACCTGCTCAACAAGATTTCGCCGGATATCATAAAAGAACGCAACGCAATCCTCACCCGCCTGTCATCGAGACTTCGCGCCCAGGCAAATCAGAGACAGATCGGCCAGACGCTTAGCGTTATCGCAGAGGACAAGACTCAAATCAGCGGCGGCCAGTTCGGAGTGGCTGACAATTATATCAGAGTTGCCATGCCCATCGGCCGTCACTGGGGGCGGGAGATCGTTTCTATGCGAATCAGATCGGCACATGACGATCATGTCGAAGGGGAACTGATCGGCTGATAGTGTTGACTAGGCCGGTTTGTCGTTTCGTTGCCCAATTTCGCTCGTCCTGATTCATCGCATTCAAATTCTGTCTACTTTTTCCATATCGACCGGAAATTGCTTCCGATCTTGGCTGAGGCGTTTCCATTTAGCCAATCCAGTTATAAATCTAATTGATTGTCAAACAATATGTTAAGACCGTGTGCGATCAGTTGGCACAGGCCTTGCAATACGAAGTTTCGGCAAAGTGCCATTTGGAAGAATTATATATGAATGATAAAGAAGTAGACAAAAAAGAGACCACCAACGCGACAGCGGGCCAAACATCGCCTGCCAAGAAAGGCGCGTTTATCAAGATCCTCATTCTTGGATTTGCCGGGCTTGGTCTTATAGCAGGCGCGACATTCGGCGCTCTCCATTTTTTGCAGAAGGATAGCACTCCGAGAGACCAGACTGTGCTTGCTGATTCTACTGCAACTAAGCAAAAAGTAACGACGCCTGTCTCTATAGCAGAATTGCAAATTATGTCCAAAGATTCGCTCGGTATTTCAAAAGAAGACCCAGCAGGACTTGGTGACACCGCCGCGCTTATGGCTGAAGTACGCAGGAACCTTGAGATGCTTGAGTTCCGCCCGGAGCAACCGACAGCGCTACAGCCTCAGACGCAGCTTTCAAAAGAAGATTCGCTTGGGGCAGTTGACTGGTTTTCAAAAGAGCAGACGCAGCTTGATGCCCGGGACAAGGATTTGTCTGCCCGGCAGAAAGAGATTGAAAAAGTCGAGCGTTCAGTTTCAGCAAGAATTACTCGTATTGAACAGGCCGAGTCGGCTCGTATAAATAACCTTGCAAAAATGTATGACGGAATGGACCCGACTGCAGTCGCGCGGCTTGCGGCAAATCTTTCAGATGCCACAGTGGTCGCGCTTTTGCCAAGGATGAAACAGAAAAATGCCTCACAGGTGCTTTCTCTGCTTCCACCACAGCGGGCGGCATCATTGTCCCAACAGATGATTACCATCGCTGAAGAATAAGAATATGGCACACATACAACCACAAACACCCTTAGCACTTCTCTTCGGCATCGCGCAAACAGCGCCTGTCGGAGTTGGTACTTCTTCGGAGATCAATACAACCGGTGCGGGCTTTGGTGATTTGTTTGGGTTGTTAATCGCGACAAAGGACATCCTACCAACAGAAAATGAGTTTTCCTATAACGTAAGAGTCTTAGAACACGTAACGACTGAGCCGGAGTCTGACGAATTTGCAAGTCTTGAAGCAACAGCCTCGCCTGAGTTGATTTCATCGACACTGTCAATCAATCCGTTTTCTCTGATTGGGCTTCAAAATGGTTTTCCACAACAGACACGTGCAAAGACAGAAACGGTTTTATCGCAGGCAGTGATTGAAGATGCATCTGACATTTCCGGAACAATGACTTCCGGTTCTGGTCGAGAACTCAGCAATGCCTTGCCAAACGCGCAGACGCTTTTGAATGACCTTAGCGCACACAGCCCATTTTCAATGCAGGTTGCCAATCTGGAAAAAGGGGATTACAAAATTACTGACACGCAAATTTCCGTCAATCGAGTGCGGATGAATGTGAATTCAGAGAGCGCAAATCATGACTTTACAATCTCGGCACCGCTCGAGGTTGCTGACCCAATGGGAAAAGCCGTTGACCATCAGAATTTGACTGCAAGCATTGCGAATGTACAGTCGGGTTCGCAATTGTTTGACAGCCCACATATTAATAGCCTACTCTCTTCCGTGAAGCTGCAAGCTATTGACATTCAACCTGTAGAAACCGAGATGAACGAGACAGGCTCACCGGAACTTTCATCGCATGTGGTAACATCGAAAATCACAAACGAAAACCCATTGCAGGTAGTCGTCAAGAAGTTGGAGAAGAGTTCTTCAATTATTGTGAACAATCCAAGTAAAGAGTTGGCCAATGAGACATTGTCAGGTGAGACAGAAACCGATCCCAACACAAGTTCAGAAAATATTCGCAATGAAAGCCCCCTGCTCAACAATTCATCTACAGGACTGGCCAGAGCTTTCGAGCAAGATTTGTTCACCCACGAACCAGTTATGAATGGCAGTACCTTAACCGATTCAAATAGATTGAATACGTTCCAGCTTTCATCTTCAGAACATATTTCAGGCAACACCGAACGAATTGACACCAAGGTTTTTCTCACCCAAGCGCGCGTTACGCTGCCGGAGAATGCCGCTGCGTCGCTCAAAACTCAAGGTCAATCGATACTATTACACATTGAACCTGAATATCTTGGTCCGGCGAAACTTCATTTATCCATCCGCAATGAGCAATTGACCGCTCGTGTGACTGTTGATTCGGTGCAGGCGAAGGCTGTTCTCGAAAATTCGCTTGATCAACTCAGCAGCCAGCTTCACAAGGCCGGGATTGCAGTGGATTATCTCGAAGTCAATCTCCGCAACGGCGATTCAGGCGGCCAGTTTTTCAATCGCCAACATGAACAGGCGAGCGCCCATTTTCAGACCATGAGCAGATTGCGCCGTAATTATCAAGAAACGGCCAATGTCATTCCGCACTCCTCCACGGGGCAAAGCCGAGATATCGCTTATGGCTATATCAATTCCACAGGAATTAATCTTGTCGCATAGAGACAGAGAGGAAACCGTATGAGTTTTATTTCACCCATTCCAACCGACGCCGCAGGCCGTCCGAAACAGACGGGCTCGCTGCAGCAGCTTGGCAAAGATGATTTTTTGCAGTTACTGGTAACCAAACTTCAGCACCAAGATCCGCTCAAGCCGATGGAAGATGAGAATTTCATTTCCCAATTGGCGCAGTTTTCCTCACTTGAACAGATGAATAATATCTCGACCGGAATTGAGACTTCGAATAAATGGGACTTTCTCCAGATGCAGTCGCTCAATAATGTCATGGCTTCGGGCCTGATCGGTAAAGAAATCAAAGCCGATTACAGTGGAGTTGTAGTTGATGGCGAAAGCCGGCCAAACATTTCGTTTACCCTGCCCACCGCAGCTTCCGAAATACAATTTACCATCCGAAACGGCGAAGGAAACGTTGTCTCGACATTCACCCGCAAAGACCTCGCGGCCGGAAGCGGAACAGTACAATGGGATGCTACTGATGATCGCGGCAATCGAGTACCTGAAGGCTTTTATACAATTGAAGCTACAGCCACAAGCGTTGGCGGCGGAACGATTACACCGAGTCTGTCGCTTGTTGGAATTGTCACTACGATTACGTACCGCGATGGAGCCGCCTATCTCAGAGTCAATGGCTCAGAAATCCCGCTTGGCGATATCAGAACCGTCGGTGAGCCGGGCTCAAATGTACCTGGGGAATAAGTAATCTGACAAGGATTGTAAGGGGAAAAAAAATATGTCAAATGGAATGAAAATAAGCGCCTACCAGCGGCCAGTGAATTTGCTCGAGATTTCCAATCGCGGCAAAGCGCCGACTCAGCAATCTCCGGTGTCGAATAAAGGAAGCTTCAAGGACGTTTTGTCCACCGAATTGAATGGCTCGCGCGGTGTAACATTTTCCAAACATGCCTCGCAGAGACTTCACTCACGCGGTATAGAGCTGTCCGATGAAAAGCTGCTCCAAATATCGCAGGGGATCGACAAAGCCGAAACCAAAGGCTCGCGTGAAACATTGATCCTCACCGACGATGCTGCTCTTGTGGTCTCTGTGAAAAGCAGGACTGTCATTACTGCCTTCGACCGGGAGAACCTCAAAGAAGGCGTTGTCACATCAATAGACTCAGCCGTTATTATTTAATGAAAACTAAAATGAAAACACATAACAACACAATAGAATCAGGGTTGGACTCCATTTCAAATGGAGAGGCCTTGCGACAGAATCAGAAGGAGGTTTGGTCGCTATGATGGCATCACTATTTGCAGGCGTGTCGGGATTGAAAAATCACCAGGTGCGCATGAACGTAATCGGTAACAACATCGCCAATGTCAACACCATCGGGTACAAGGCAGGGCGTGTAAATTTTCAGGAAGCCCTTGTACAGACGTTCCGCGGAGCGGGACGGCCTAACGCATCGACCGGCGGTACCAACCCGGTCCAGTTGGGACTTGGCATGCAGGTCGCCGCGCTCGACAATTTGTTTTTGCAGGGCGGTCTTGAGACCACAGGTCAGATAACGGATATGGCCATCCAGGGCTCAGGCTTTTTCATTCTGGGCGATAACAACGGCAATACCTTTTATTCACGCGCCGGGGCATTTGGCTTCGACGCCAATTCCAATCTTGTAGACCCGGCAACCGGACTTTTTGTTCAGGGCAAACTTGCCGATTCGAGCGGTGTCATCCCCTCGCTTGCCACAATCGGCAGAATCACTCTTCCGTTTGGCCAGCAGGATCCAGCTCGCGCCACCCAGATGGTGACCCTTGCTAAAAATGTCGATGCCGCCGCCACCGATGCCCGAACGACACTTGAAAATGCCGGGAACTCCAATGTGGTAACCGTCAGCGGAACCGCCCTTGATGGAGTGGGTGGCACGCACACAATTTCCATCACTGGCGCCCAGGCCCAGAACGCGAGATACACCGGTGCCAACACAGGTAATGATGGCTCAGGCAATCTTGTCGGTGTACTTGGCGCAAGCATGACCCTTGGCGTACTCGGCGTTACTGACTTCACCAACTTTGGGTTCTCGGTCGATGGCACACCCGTTGAAATCATAAACGGCCTTAATGCCAATTCGACGGTCAATGATGTTATCAATGCTATTAATCTGATCCCCAAACTTAAGGCTGAACTTGTCGGCGGTCAGTTGCAGATAACACGGCGGACGGCAGGCAATCCTGTCGATTATAACTTTACCTCAACGGCAGGAGCTGTGACCACAGTCCCCGGACCTGGGGCTAACAGCGGAAACGTTGTCGGAGTGTTGTTTGGTGTGAATGGCGCTACTTTTGCCTCAGCAGGAGGCGCAGCCAGTACATTTGTGGCAACTGATATTTTCACTCCCGATCGCGGCTTTGGCGCTTCGGCAGGTCCGATTACTTCACAGCTTGGATTGACTTTCAATACCTCGACCGGATTGGTAACCGGTCTTACGGGGCTCGGAAACGGCGGAGTCTCAATCGATGCCAACACCTCTGGACTTGCCACCACCGGCGGAAATCCGCTGGTTATCAAGACTGATCCGACCTTGCATGCTACTTCAATTAACGTCTACGATGCTCAGGGCGGTAAACACACAATGACTCTCGAATTCTTTAAATCCATTGTACCCAACCGTTGGGAGTGGACTGCCGCGATGCTCGGGAATGAGGATATCACCGGAGGTAAACTCGGATATGTTCAGTTCAATCCGGATGGTTCGCTCAATACGTTTGATTATGTTGGCGGTGCGTCAGGCGTGACCATTGATCCAAGAAACGGCTCCGATGTGATGTCTATCGCCATCGATGCCGGTACTATAGGACAGTTCGACGGTCTCACCGGCTTCGCCGGTCAGAAGACCGCCCAGCTTATCCAGCAGGACGGTTACGGACTTGGAATTCTCGAAAAAATAGATATCGACCAAGGCGGCAATATCGCCGGTATTTTTAGCAACGGCGTGACACGGGTACTTGCCCAAATTATGCTGGCTGATTTTACCAACCAAGGCGGCCTGCGCAAATCAGGACGTTCCATGTACCAGATATCGCCAAACTCAGGAGCCGCGGTTTCTGGTGTCGCTGGTCAGACAATTTCCGGTTCGATAACCTCAGGCGCGCTTGAATCGTCCTCGGTCGACATCGCCCAGGAATTTACCAGTATGATTACCGCCCAGCGCGGATTCCAGGCCAACGCAAGAATAATTACGACCTCAGATGCCATGCTCGATGAGCTGGTGAACCTGAAGAGATAATAGATGATTAAAGTTACTCGAATAAACGATGCGGAACTGGTCATCAATGCCGACCTGATTGAGTTTGTCGAAGCGATTCCTGACACGATGATATCGCTGACAACCGGCAAAAAGATCATGGTCAAGGAATCGATTGATCAGATAATCGAACGAGTGGCAGGCTTTAGACGGCTGTCGTCGGCTCGGGTGACCGCACCCGAGTCCGGCAGTCCGGTTCAGAGGAGTTAGGCAATGCCCTTAGAAGATGATAAAACAACCGTCGCTTCCAGCGAAAGCGCCAAAGCCGAACCTAAAAAAGGGGGATCAAAGAAGATCATGCTCTTTGGCGGTGTTGGTTTGCTCTGTGTGATTATCGGCGTAGGGGTGGCTTTCATGCTCTCTCGCGGTAAATCAGCCGAACAAACAGAGGCAGGAACCGAGGGAACAAAAGTTGAAGAGTCAACTGAACATGACAGTAGCGACAAAGATGACGCACACGCCGAGAAGAAAGCTTCCGAATCGACAGTATATACTATCAAAGATATTGTTGTGAACCCTGCCGGAACCGGTGGCTCACGATTCCTCTCTGTTTCGTTCGGTTTTGAACTTGAGACCGCGGAACTTGCCGCGACTTTGGAAGCACGTGAGCCGATAGTCAGGGACGCCTTGATTACAATTCTTTCGTCCAAGACCGTCGCACAGTTGACCGATTCACGCGAAAAAGAAATTACCCGACTTCAGGTCAAAACCCGATTGATGCAACTATTGAAAACCGAAGACCTCGCCGGGGTCTATTACACAGATTTTGTTTTGCAATAACCAGAGGAAGAGCGAGACGTGGCCAAGATACTATCACAGGAAGAAATCGACGCACTGCTGACAACAGTCTCAACCGGCGATCAGGATGCGCCCGATGAGAAGTTTCGCGATGAGAAACTTCGTTCAGTCGTCTCGTACGATTTTAAGCACCCAAACCGTGTATCAAAAGATCAGATACGCACCCTTGAGAATATGCACGACAATTTCGCCGGGCATTTTGGCTCGATGCTCTCGGCTTCAATGCGTTCGATTGTGGATATCGATTTGGTCTCTGTTGACCAAATTACCTATTCAGAGTTTATTATGTCGCTTGTCTCCCCATCCTGTACATACACATTTTCAGCGAAACCACTCGAAGGCGTATGTCTCGTGGATTTCAACCCGACCCTTACATTTTCAGTAATCGACCGAATGTTCGGCGGACACGGCAGAATTTTAGAGACCGAGCGCGAACTAACCGGGATCGAACGATCGGTGATAGCGCGGCTTGTGGAGCGGCTGTACAAAGAGCTGACAAAATCTTGGGAAAATCTGGTCAAAATCGATGTTGAACAGAAAAGCTTTGAGACCAATCCGCAGTTTATTCAAATAGTCCCGCCCGGTGAAACGGTTGTTGTAATTTCGTTTCAAGTAAAGCTGTTTCAGTCTACCGGACTTTTGACCATCTGCTATCCGTATGTTTCGCTTGAACCGATTGTCACGAAACTCTCGGCGCAAAACTGGATTGACGCCACCAAAAAGAAAACTATGGAAGGCGACCGGAAGACAAATGTTCACAATGTCAAAAAAGTAACGAGTACCGTTTCCGCGGTCCTTCTTGAAACAAAAATCAAAATGCGGGACTTCCTCCATCTACAAATCGGGGATGTTATTCCCTCAGAGCAATGTATCGAGTCGCCAATCAGCGTGTGCGTGAACCGGAGACAGAAGTTTCTTGCCCGCCCCGGTACATCCGGCACCAAACGGGCTTTTCAAGTGATAGAATTATTTGACAATATCGCCGAGGAGATGCGAAATGACTGATGACAAGGATGTTAACTTTCCATCGAATGGAGAAGAACTCCCCGATGATGGAGCGCATGTAGCCAATCAAAAGCAATTTGCGGTAGTAAATGATGGTGACCCTTCTGAAGAGGAAGCCGAAGCCGCAATGCTGAAAATGCTCGAAGGGCTTCCGTCCGACGACGCCAAAGCGCGTCCAGAAGAAATCAACTTTGGTTCGGCGTCTGTTTCGAAAGCGGAGTTTCAGCAATTACAACAGCCAGCCGGAGCGGGTACGCAGCACAATATCGAACTGCTCATGGATGTTGATCTTCCAGTCTCGATAGAGCTTGGTAGAACCAAAATGCCCATTGCTGATATCCTCTCGCTCGGGCCGGGTTCAGTGGTCGAGTTGAATAAACTCGCCGGTGAGCCGGTTGATTTGTTGGTCAACCATAAAGTTGTGGCGCGCGGCGAAGTCGTCGTGGTCGATGAGAACTTCGGACTGCGCATTACCCAGCTCATGACGCCGGAAGAACGTTTGAAAGCGCTGGCAAATGAATAAGCTGGCGATCGATAATAAAATGTTGAAGAGTTTTCTTCTTCTGACTATTTGTGTGGTCGGCATGTGTATGGCTGGTGCTTCCCATCTATCCGCACAAACCGAGTTTCAGACAATCCCGACAGATACTTTGGCCGCTCAATCCAATAGCGTTGATAAGTCAGCTCTAATCTACACGCCTTCACTGGCGGTCGGCTCGATGATTCGAATGTTCGCGGCCTTGATTGCGGTCATACTCTGCATTTACGTCGCCGTCTTTTTGCTCAAGAAATTTCTGGGCAAACGATTGCCCGGCAACAAGAGCATGGGGAGCCTTCGCATTCTTGAAACAAAATATCTCGGGTCAAAACAGTCATTGTCACTCGTGCAGGTGGGAGGGCGTGCGGTTCTGGTAGGAGTTACCGAACATGGCATGACAGCCCTTACCGAACTGTCCGAGACAGAGACAAAAGATCTTCTCACTCTTGAGTCGAAAACCGTCGAGAGCGAGCCCTTTAGTCAATTGCTGAAATCGGCATCGACTAAAATTCGCGAACTTGGAGCCAAGCGGGTAATCGCTTCCTCCGAAGTTCGCTAATAAAACATTCCTGCCAGAGGATAGGCGGGAGTATATGTCGCGACAGGATGTTGCGGCGAGAAAACAGATAGGATATGAAAAGACTACGTGTATTTCTTTCAGTCGGCGTTGCCGCTATATTTTTGAGCGTCTGCTCAGCTGCGGCTCAATCGTTACCCAAAGTTACTGTCCAAGTCGGCGAATCGGGCTCGCCTGCTGAGTTGTCTACGACGTTGCAGATAGTCCTGCTGTTGACTGTGCTGGCGCTCGCGCCGTCGATTTTGATAATGGTGACATCGTTTATTAGAATTATTATTGTCCTGTCATTTTTGCGTCATGCTATGGGCACACCGCAAATGCCGCCCAACCAGTTGTTAGCGGGACTTGCGCTCATTCTGACCTTTTTTATTATGGGTCCCGTGGCCGACAAAGCCTACAACGAAGGGCTTAAACCATATCTCGACAAACAAATCAGCGGCGAAGAAGCATACAAAAAAGCTGTCTCCCCATTTGAAAAATTCATGTTGGCGCAAACACGCGAGCAGGATTTGGCGCTTTTTGTAAATATCGCAAAGCTTCCTGCGCCAAACAGCGCCGAAGATATTCCCCTCCATGTTTTGGTTCCGGCTTTTGTTATTTCCGAGCTCCGGACGGGATTCCAAATTGCTTTTGTTATTTTTATTCCATTCCTGGTTATAGATATGGTTGTCTCATCAGTACTAATGTCTATGGGTATGCTGATGTTGCCACCGGTTGTCGTCTCACTGCCGTTTAAGATTCTTTTGTTTGTGCTTGTCGATGGCTGGTATCTGTTGGTGAAATCGCTTGTTGAATCATTCAAAGTATAGAGGATTATTAACATGACTCCGCAAATGGTAGTAAGTATCGGCCGCGAGGCCTTGATGGTAACACTCCTGGTCTCCGCTCCGCTTTTGGCATGCGCGCTGGTTATCGGGCTGATTATCTCAATATTTCAAGCAGTGACGCAAATCAATGAAATGACGCTGACTTATGTTCCTAAAATATTGGCCGTCTCGCTGTCGCTCTTATTGTTTTTGCCTTGGATGATTTCAACGCTCACTGATTTCACACGGCACATGTTTGATCTTATTCCCACTCTCGTAGGTTAAGAAAAAAGCGCCGCTACTCATTTCTCGCTAAAGGTTTCTTCAACTTCTGCCGATACAATGCGAATAGGCCGAACCCTCTCGGTTTTCTGAACTATTTTCCTACATCGCTGGTAAGTTTTTCCACAAACGATTTTCCATTCTCATCTGAGCGGCTTTAGTTGAAACACAAGTGCTTGTAAATCATTGACTTAGGCGCCCAAAAATTGGCGGTTCACCTTGGCACATGGTTTGAGATACACCAAGATACGATTAAGGCGAACTATAGGCTAAAGGATTTGAGAATTGTTTGATTTTGTAAACTTCGGTGCGGAAAAACTTCAGCTTTTCCTTCTTATCATCCTCCGCATCTCAGGACTGTTTTTCTTTGCTCCGGTCATCGGAGACAAGACTCTGCCGATGGCGCTCAAAGTCGGACTGGCAATTTTACTTTCAGGCATCTTAGTATCGACTATGGGCGGAACAGAACTGCCGTCAGTTCTTTCAACCGTCGATCTCGCCGCACTCGCATTCCGTGAAATCCTTGTCGGCGCGCTCATCGGATTCTTTTTCATGCTTCTGTTTTTAGGCGTACAAGCCGGCGGTTCGATAGTCGGATATCAAATAGGACTTTCGATCGCCAACGTCATCGACCCGAGCACAGAGAGCGAACAGTCAATTATCGGCCAGTTCTGGTTCATTTTGGCTGTGCTCATTTTTCTCTGCATTAACGGACATCATTTGATCATACAGGCCTTTGTAGACAGTTACCAAGTTATGCCCGCAGGCCAGGCTTCAATGGGAAGCGGCGCAGGAGAACTCATGATCAGCTATACCGCCTATGTTTTTGTTATCGCGCTCAAACTCGCCTCGCCGGCATTGGTGACACTCTTTCTGACCGATATCGCCCTTGCGACAGTCTCGAAAATGATGCCGACCATGAACGTCTTCATCGTCGGCTTTGCCGTCAAAATCGGCGCCGGAATAGCGGTCCTCGGACTGTCGCTGCCGGTCTTCAGTTATGTGCTTGAGAAAACAAGCCTCTACCTCAATAGCGAACTCGCGGTTCTTCTTTCAGCTTTAGGAAAGGCTTAGGCGGTTTTATGGCTGAAGAAAATTTCCAGGAGAGAACAGAAAGCGCGTCGCCTCGCAGGCGTGATAAAGCGCGCGAGGAAGGCCAGGTCACAAAATCGGCTGAGCTCAACTCGGCGTTTATTATCGCGCTCGGTTTCACCGCGCTCTTTCTGCTCGGACCTTTCATGGCCGGTCAACTGGCCGATGTTATGCGCCATATTCTTGGCAACGCAACTTCCTTTGATGTCTCAGCCAGCGGCGTGTCCGAAATGTTCCGCGAGAATATATTCATGTATCTCCTGGTCCTCGGGCCGATATTCGCCGCATTGTTAATAATTGGCGTCGGTTCAAATGTCGCCCAGGTCGGCTTTCATATCAGCCCGAAGGCGCTTCAGCCTAAATTAGAAAAACTTAATATCATCGCTGGCTGTAAGCGCCTGTTCTCGACCAAATCATTTGTCCATATCCTTCGCGACACCATAAAGCTTATCATCATTGGATTTGTCGGCTACAAAGTTATCTCAGGAGAATTCGAGAGTTTCTTTCTCCTGCCCGATATGTCTGTGTCACAACTGGCTGTCACCATGGGCAAGCTGACTTTGCTTATATCAGTAAAAATCGGCGTGGCCATTTTCATTCTCGCCGTGCTCGACTACATGTATCAAAAGTACGAATTCGAAAAATCAATTCGCATGTCCAAGCAGGAAGTCAAAGAAGAATACAAAGAGACCGAAGGCTCGCCGCAGATGAAATCGCGCATCCGCCAGATACAGCGTGAGATGTCGCGCAAGCGAATGATGCAGGATGTGGTAAAAGCCGATGTCGTCATCACCAACCCGACCCACTTTGCGGTCGCTATCAAATACGACTCAGACCGCATGAATGCGCCGTTTGTTCTTGCCAAAGGAGAGCGTCTTATCGCGCTTCGTATTAAACAGATCGCGCTCGAAAATGATATTCCGATTATCGAAGACAAACAGCTGGCCCGCGCCCTCTACAAATTATGCGAAATCGGCCAGATGGTTCCGCAGACTCTCTATCGCGCGGTGGCTGAGGTTCTGGCGTATGTCTATAAACTCAAAGATAAATCACCGGTGCTTTCATGAACCAAGCAAACACATCCCGCGGCTTTTTGACGATGATATCCTCGCGGGCGGATATTGCTCTGGCGATTGCAGTCATTGGTATCATTACGGTTCTCATTATTCCGATTCCGGCGGCGTTGCTCGATTTCGCGCTGGCCTTCAATATCACGTTCTCGCTCGTGGTTTTGCTGACGACCCTCTACATAACCAAGCCGCTCGACTTGTCGGTCTTCCCTGGAATGCTTTTGATATTGACCCTGATGCGGCTCGCGTTGAACGTGGCTTCAACCAGAATGATTCTAGGTGAGGCATACGCAGGAGAAGTTATTAACTCGTTTGGTAACTTCGTTGTCCAGGGCAACTACGTGGTCGGTTTTATTGTCTTCATCATACTTGTCATCATTCAATTTATTGTCATCACAAAGGGCGCAGGTAGAATCTCCGAGGTTGCTGCCAGGTTTACTCTCGATGCCATGCCCGGCAAACAGATGGCAATCGATGCCGATCTCAATGCAGGAATTATCAGCGACCAGGACGCCAAACACCGTCGCGAGCAAATTTCCCGCGAAGCGGACTTTTATGGCGCGATGGATGGCGCGTCGAAATTCGTCCGCGGCGATGCCGTCGCCGGAATACTTATCACGATAATCAATGTCATCGGCGGCTTTATCATCGGCGTCGCCATGAGAGACATGTCTTTTGTCGACGCACTCAAAACATACAGTTTACTTTCCATTGGCGACGGTCTCGTCACCCAAATTCCGGCCCTTTTAGTCTCGACTGCCTCGGGTATTATTGTGACCAGAGCTGCCTCATCATCGAATATGGGCGCTGATTTAACTTACCAACTGACCCGCCAGCCCAGAGCTATTCTGGTTTCGGCGGTCGTTCTGATTCTCTTCGGAATTGTCCCCGGGATGCCGGCCTTCACATTTTTGGTTCTTGGCGTGATCGTGGGCGGTATTGGCTGGGTAACCCGCGAAGCCGCCAAAAATCGTGAGAAGAGCGCCGTCGATGATGCCCGCAAAAAAGCTACGTCCCCGGTCGAAGTCAAAGAGCGCACCGAAGACCTTCTCAAAGTAGACACAATCGGACTTGAGATCGGCTATGGCATGATCCCGATGGTTGATGTTAGTCAAGGCGGCGATCTGCTTGAGCGCATTGGTTCTATCCGCAAACAACTCGCAGGTGAACTCGGCATAGTTGTGCCGCCAATACGAATTCGCGACAATGTCCGCCTTCAGCCAAACCAATATCATCTGAAGATTAAAGGGATAAAGGTCGCAAGCGGCGAACTGATGCCTGATCACCTCATGGCAATTAATCCGGGTTATGTCCAGGAGAAGCTTGATGGATTTGACACGAAAGAGCCAGCCTTCGGACTTTCGGCAACCTGGATTATTCCTATTCTCCGCGAAGTTGCCGAAGCGCGCGGCTACACCGTTGTCTCTCCAAGCGCGGTGCTTGCTACTCACCTGACCGAAATTATCCGTACCGCCTCGCCGGAAATTCTTACCCGTCAGGATGTTCGTCATCTTGTAGATACGCTCAAAGAAGACTCACCTGCGCTGGTCGATTCCGTTATACCGGAACTTATTTCGCTCGGAACACTTCATAAAGTCCTGCAGACTCTTCTCGCCGAGAGAATACCTGTCCGTGACTTGGCGACAATTGTGGAAACGATTGCTGACTATATCGGGATGACCAAGGAGAGTGATGTCCTTGCTGAGTATGTCCGCATGGCTCTCAAACGACAAATAACCGAACTGCATCGGAATGAGCAAGGCGCAATTCATGTCTTTACTATTGACCCGGCCCTCGAACAGCAGATGGCTGATGGCGTCCAGAATACCAAACAAGGGCTGATGATGATTCTCGATCCTGCCTTAACCGAGACAATAATCAAGCGAACCGGCGAACAAGTTTCTCTTATGCAGACAAGAGGATTTACGCCTGTCTGTATCTGTTCGCCAAATATACGACTTGCATTGCGGCGCGCGCTTGAAGTGTCGCATCCGACTCTTGCGGTCATCTCTTACAACGAAATACTTCCCCATATCGATGTCATATCCACCGGATTAGTAAGGTTACACCATGATAATTAAAACGTATACCGCCGAGTCCGCCTCGGCCGCCCTAAAATTAGCACGCGCCGATATGGGCGGAGAAGCGATGGTTTTAAAAACCAAACAGCTTGCCGACACGCGCGGCATTCAGCAAGTCGAACTTACGGCATGTGTTGATAAAATGACAGCAGCCAAGGCGACACAGACATTAGTCCCCCGCCTGCAGGAGATCGTTGTCAAGACCTCCAAAGAATCGACAGCCATGATTGCCCCAGAAAGCAGTCCATCAAAAGGATTTACTGATGCCAAGCGGTGGATGAGTGATGTCAATGCCAAATTGGATTCTATCCTCTCCGTTGTTGCTCCGACACCGTCGCCAGCTTCAACTCCTTGGAACGTAGAACCGAATATTATTCAGCAGATGCGTGATGCTGATGTCCCCCGTGAAGTCATCGCTTCGTTAATTGCTCAAACGGCTGACAATTCGGTTTCCTCTGACGAAGCATTGAATAACGCGCTCCGCAAAACAATCGAAAACTTCCTCTCAAAAGATATAACCTTGCGCTTGGGTGACACAGTAATGGTGGTTGGCCCATCGGGTTCAGGCAAGACCTCTGTCATTGGAAAACTTGCGGCCGAACTCATAAGTCGCGACAAACTTGCGGTGAGCTTTTTGTCAATTGATACCGCCAAAATTGCCGCACAGGAAGAGATTCATGCCTATGCCGATCTACTCCGCGCAAGAGTTCTCTCTTCTGGATCGACATTTAAACCATCAGACAGTTCAGTCACATTCATCGATACGCCTGGTTTTGGAAAGAATGCAGAAAGCATCTCAGCGCTAAGAAAGCAGATAGAGCTATATCGCCCAAGTGTCTGTTTGTTAGTGTTCTCTGCTACTACGCGAACAGCCGACCTGATGGATATTCTGACCCAAACCAAAGCGCTCAATGTTACCCATCTGGTTATGACAATGACCGATCAGACCTCGCGATGGGGTAACTGGCTGGGGGCTTCGCTTATAAGCCGACAAAAATTGCTATACATCTCGAATAGTCCAAGCGGACGCGGTGAGCTGGTTCGCCCGACAATCGATATGATGACCTCAACAATTATTGCTCATGAGGTCGCTCATGTATAATTCTCGCCTCCGACCGGAATATTTGACTCCTTCAACCACTTCACCGGCCTCCATTATTTCTGTCCTATCCGGAAAAGGTGGTGTGGGCAAATCAGTAGTCAGTCTAAATCTGGCCGAGAGGTTGGCGTCGTCGGGGTCACGGGTGTTGCTTGTAGACGCCAATTTCTTCTGTGGCAATCTTCACATTCTGGCCAATTGTTCGCTCAGCTCAGGAGTGCAGAACGTTATGCTTGGTTCAGCAGATTTACAGTTCTGTGTGTGGCCACTTTCAGAAAGCCTCGCTCTCCTTGGATCCAGTCCTACAACACCTCGCGAGGAAATCACATCACACGATGTTGTGCGACTGCTAAATATTCTTCGCAAGGACTCTGAAAGCCTCTATGACTTCGTTATTGTCGATCATGGCTCAGGTGTCTCCGACACAGCTACCCTGATGGCTCATGGCTCAGATCTCAATATCCTTGTGCTCATTCCGGAACTGACTTCGATCGCCGACGCCTATGGATTGTTCAAATTTCTTACAGAATCTAAGCCCAAACTTAATTCATGGATGCTCATCAACAGGGTTGTTTCGGCCGACGAAGCCGAGCACATACGTGAGCGTTTTGACGCGCTCACCGAGCGCTTTCTCGGCAAAAGTGTCGGTTACCTCGGCTACCTTTCGGATGATTTGTCTGTCAAAAAGGGGATTGGCGCCCAAAAGACAATTTCCCAAATAGAAGGCTCAAATCTCATTCTTTCAGAGCTGACTCATATAGCAGCGCGGCTCAGCGCCATCTGCGGAAAAGCGGCCATTTCTCAATGGCCCGAATCAGAACGAATAAATAAAAGCTCGGCAACAGCCGAAATAAAGGAATAACGTATTATGGCAACAACAACAGCAAAGTCAAAAAAAGCCGGTCGCAAGACAGTGGCTCCTGTTACGGAAATGGTCAATAAGGGACTGCCTGCTCCGAACGCTAAAAAATGGGATGTCAGCGTCCGCGAATGGACTCGCTACAAAAAGCATCAGACCGAAGAACAGCGGCAGGATTTGCTTAACAAATATGTTCCGCTGGTTCGCAATGTCGCGGCCCGTATGGCTATGGGATTCCCCCGATCAGTCGAGTTGACCGATCTGGTCAACACTGGCGTAATCGGACTTATCGAAGCCTTCCGTAATTTCGATCCCGACCGCGGGGTCAAGTTCGAGACATATGCCGTGCCCCGTATCAGAGGAGCGATACTCGATGAACTCCGTGCGCTGGATTGGGTGCCTCGTTCCACTCGCGCAAAATCACGAGAAATAGATCGCGCGACAACGTATCTCGAGAACAAGTTCGGTCGTCCTCCGGAAATCCGCGAACTGGCGGCCTATTTAAAAGTCTCTGAAGCGGAATTGCATATTTCACTTGATGATGTCTCAAGCACCAATATGGTTTCGCTCGACGAAATCATTTATCCCGAAGACGACAGCCGCCAGGTTCCCCGAATTGAGACTGTCACGGATCGGACCGGAAAAACCATTCTGGGTGAACTTGAACGAAACGAACTCCGATCATTTCTGGTGCTTGCAATAGATAAACTCACCGAACAAGAAAAGTTGGTTATCGCTCTTTATTATTTTGAAGAACTCACACTCAAAGAAATCGGCGAAGTCATGTCTATTTCTGAATCGCGGGTTTCCCAGATACATACCCGTGCAGTGACCAAACTCAGATCAATGGTAAAGGACAAGTTTTCCCTTACTGCATAAGAGCGCAGTGAAGGTGTGAAAACATGGTGATGTGTATGGATGGCCCTATTGACCCAGCGAAAAAGATTCCAGACTACCTTGCGCCGGGTACAGTCTACCACACTCATCGCGCCGAAAAAGACAAGAAGCGAAAATTCTTGCCCACTCTTCAAGAAGAGCTTGAATACGAAAAAAAGAGAAAACGAAAAAAAGAGGGCGATATGATCGAGCTATCATCAGTCGAAGAACAGAGTGAACAGCCTTTTCCCGAGGAGCCAAGGCATTCTACTGAACAGGACGATGGTGAAGTTCGCGAACAGACAGAGAACAACACAAGCGGCCATATAGATGTACAGGCATAGCAGCTGACCGGGAAGGTCGGTATGGAGAAGAAACAACATGGAAGTTTCATACAATCAAATTATCGATATCGGACTGAATCTCATCGGTTCATTGTCTTTCGGCGGGCTGTTGCTCCTGCTCTTTGGCAGACACAGATATAAACCACTCCTTGGGGCAGTTGAGCCAGAGACCGCCCCAGCACCAAAGACTGAAGGTCGCCCCGCAGTGCCCGCTGAAAAAAACAGAATCCAATTCATTGATTTCAGCACACAGCCTGCACCCTCACAATCATCCGAGACTGGCCGAATTAATATTTCATCCCAGACGAACAGGCGAAATAGACTTGATACAATCGGACTTGCCCGTGATATGCTCAATGCCGGAACTCCGCATGAGCGCATCAAGCAGGTACTACCCATTAGCGATGGCGAATTGGCTCTGATGAGTCAGGTTCCACAGCGATAAACAGCGGAGAATATGATGAGCAACGACAATCCCTTTCTTTTATTCAAAGTAGAGTGTCCAATCTGCAAAACCGTCAATGAATTTGAGCTTGTCCGAGTAGGCGCGTATGTCGAAGAAGGACGCGACAGCGATTTTGCCCCGCTTAATATCAAATGGCGTAACCCGCGTTACCAGGCGTTTCACCCCCTTACATACTTTACCGCGACCTGTGCCAACTGCTACTACACTCGTGAGTTTACCAATGAATTCAAAGATTGGAAGAATGACGGCAATTTCAGAACATACAAGCTCAAATCAGTCAAAGAAAAACATCTCGAACTGCTATCGAACGAAAATTCGATTATTAAGCGGATCGGCAGTCAAATCGATCCGGTGCGGTATCCTAACGAGTCTGCGGCACTGAAACTTCTCATAGCCATCTTCGACGAAATGCTCTACGAATTTCCGAGCCAGCTCGATATCGGCCGCTTCTATCTCAGGATAGGCTGGATCATGCGCGATATGAATAGGGGCGAAAATCCGCATGTCGTCATGCTCCGCGCTCTGATTGGAGAAATCAATTCAAAATATACTTCGCTTAAACAATCAATAGAACGGACAAACGCCGAGATTCGTTCATTCACAAAAATTGTGGACAATCAGTTTAATATCAACCAACTGCCGGTGGAATTGAAATCGAAGATCCTCGGCTTCCGTGACCGCTTCCAAAGCGAGTGCGAAAGCTTTCAGCACATTGCCGTCAATGGAAATAATTCAATTGAACAACTCCATAAGACAATAGAAGAGTACAAACAGAATTTACTTGGCACAAGCGGATCTGGCCGTGGGATGACATTCGGAAGTCACAGTTCTTTTGGTGAATTTCTAACCCTGGTAAAGGACGTATGGGAAAATGCCGTCACTGACGAACGCGAGGCTCTTGAGTTCGCCGTACACCATTACAAACGGGCCTTTGCTGAAGGAAAAGATATTGCCCCTGGAAATCAACAAATCCAGGCATCGTACCTTATCGCTGAACTGTCGCGACGAATCGGAAACTACGACGAAGCCAAGCAATATTTTACGAGCACAATTAAATCAGGTCAGGAATTCATCTACCAGCACCGCAACGATCAATCCCGAACGGCATTGGCGCGCAAAATTCTTGAGCTGGCAATTGAGCAGGGGCGCTCCAACTTAACTGCGTCCAAACCGGTCTAAAGGAAACTATAGGTGACTATTCCACAAGAACAGGCTCAGAATCTTAAAATCTGGGAAAAGATAACAATTATCGTTGGCGAAGAAGAGACAGTGGGAATCTACCATTCCCGCGTGGAGGATTTTTGCGCTGAAGGTGTCTTTATCACTAATCCCACGATGATTGGCGGTGATACCCTGCTCCGCAACAATCTTCTTGTCTCTGTACAGATAATACGCGAGGATGCCGCCTATGAATTTCAATCGGTAATCGGTCGAATCGAGCAAAACAACAAGTCTCGAGTTGCGCTGACATCACTCACGGCTCTGCGGCGCGTACAGCAGAGGCTCTTTGTCCGTCTTGAATTAAGGAGCCCGGCGACGTATGCCTTTCTCAGTCAGTTAATTGGAAGATCAAATATTGAGCAATCATTAAAATGGGAGCAAGCCGAACTCCTCGATATCAGCGGCGGCGGAGCCCTGCTGACTGTCAATGAGAACACTGAACCGAACGTTCTCTTGCTCTTTCAATCGGTACTCTTCAAAGAACTTGGTATGCCAGAGTGTATAGTAGCTTTGGCGCGCCGATGCGCATCGCAGCAGAAACAACTCGTCCTTGGCGTTGAATTCATAATAGCCGAGGAACTTTCAAGTTTCTTAAACAACGACACGCTGGATCAATTGCCAAGCTCATGCCGCCGATTCGACCATGTCATCCAAAACAAGCTTGTCAATTATGTCTTTCAGCAACAGGTGAAGCTGAGACAGAAGGGTCTTTTGTAGATGTCCCGTATTGAAATCACAAACCCTCCTCTGATAGGCTTCGATGCCGCCCGCCTCGATGTCTCGCGGCTCGTTGGACACTTTCTTATCATGTATTCAGAACAATTTCCCGGAAAAGAACTCGTAACCAAAGTTCTCTCAACTCAACAGCGGATGCTGCTCATCGACAGCAGCGGTAACCAAGGTCTTATCGATAGCTTGGTCAACAACCAGACGGTTGTTGTCAAATTCACATACAAAGAACAACTGGTCTCAATCCGCGCTCATTTGAAACGAAGCGGCGGCGGGCGATGCTACTTGGTTCTTGATGACCGTATTACTCCGCTCACTCAGCGGCGTTTCCAGCGGATCCCATTGGTTACAAGCGTCAAGCTTGCCGCAATCCCCAAGATTTCATACAGCCAGAAGGGGCTATCCCATCTCCGATGGATGGAAACCGAGAGCATAAACTTTTCAAGCGGCGGTCTTCTCATCAGCATTCCATCATTTCTGGAGAAGACGGTAAACCTGCTGGTAAACTTTGAAGTTGAGAACGAAACCTTCCCATCCCTCGTGCTGGCCCACGTTCGCCATTGCTATCATATTGAGCATGGCCGGTACCAAGCCGGAATAGAATTTCTCACTCGCGATCTTGTGGAAAAACAGTTCCCCGCTGACAGGCTGAGAACCTTCCCTGCCGCAGTTTTGGAATATACCGCCCAGCTGAGGGATATCATCAACCGCAATTTGCAGAAGAAAGATTTAGATAAACTCAAAGACGCAGAATAGGAGCGCAAAACAATGAAAACCAACGCAAAAACGAAATTCGTGCACGAAGTAAGTGCCGATCAAGACAAGCAGATTACAACCGCTGTCCGCAAACCATTCCGTCTCGAGCAAGAGAACACGCGGAGATTTATCCGACTGGATATCTCCTCACCGATGTCTCTCATAAAGCTCAAGGACGAATTCGGCAATTTCCGGCCAAACGGTGATTGGCATGTCGTCAATGGCTCAATCCTCAACATCTCTGTCGGTGGCGTTCTGACCGAACTCGATCAGTCCGTATCAACCGGTGATATAGTTTCGATGACTTTCACACTACAGGAAGTCGAATCTCTCCAGAATGTCCTTGGTGTTGTCAAACGAGCCGATCTCGAAGACGGCGTTTGCCTCGCAGGCATCCAGTTTATTTCTCGTTCACAACTCAGTGACATTTTATCGCAGGCGCAAATGGATATCCTGCCAAAATCGCTTGTCAATTTCAATGATGGCGTTAAAGAGCTATTAAAGAAATATATCATTACCGAAAAAAGTGAAATACTGGCCAGAAAGCGGAAGAAAAGTGGTCGTTAAGGCGTTGAGATCACTTCTGCTTTTTCTGTTTCTTGCCATCTCGACAGCAAGCGCCGAAACCAATATCATTCTCTGTGTTGAGCAGAATGAATCAATTTGGGGGAGCCAAAAGCTCTACGACCGGCTCGAGCGGGAAATTACCCGGGATCAGGAAGTGCGGGTGGTTCACGGCGCTAACAAAACAATCGAAGTCCCCTTTCCCAAAGACGAGACTAACTTTGACAGTCTCATGAACTGGGGAAGAGAAATAGGCGGCCGCTATCTCTTGATTGTATCAGTTGAAGAGCAGCACCTTGAACAGCGCAAAACATTCAATGTCCCGCTTATTTTCCATAAGTATGAGACAATCGGTGTTGTCTGCGGATTCATCAAGCTCATTGACCTTCAACGCGGCAGACAGCTTCTGGCTGAACCGTTCCACCAGGAACTTAAAGGACCAAGAATTTTGCAGGCCGCAATTGATGGAAACAAGAATGACCCGGATATTCATCTGTCATCGCCAGAGAAACTTCGCTTCTTCGACAAACTTGAATCGGAACTGGCGCAGACGCTGATGAAACGAACCAAACAGTTTATCAAGAAACGGTGATGAAAGAGAAGGCTTTGATTATATGACCCAACCTCATGATGAGCACCGCGCTGGCGAGCTACAGCTGGTCTCCGAAGTCGACCGCCTGAGCGATCAGATAAAAAGCCTCGCGCTTAACCTCGCACTCTACCTTGCCAAAGCAAAAGAGGCATCTCCGAGCGATCGGGTGAATAAGCTTGAACCTGAATTTGTCCGCCTAATAAACGGCACGGTTCGGGTCGTGCAGGAAGTCGCCAATATTCTCAATGCCGCGCGGAACCCATCGACGATGGTCTATGATCCGCCAACCGGAAAAATTGTCAGCGACCAGGTCGAAATCAAACTCCGCTCAATTCTCACCCTCTGTTCCGAAATTATGGCCGAATTGCGCGATGTCGGCAATGAGAAAGACGAACGAAGATATTGAGCAAAAATCATCGTCCAAGTGCAGAAAACAACGCCGAATGTCGATATACTAAATAGAGGATTCCAGAGTAATCCGTGCAATACATCGGAAAACTCAACAAAAGTCATTGGAACAAAACAAGCGGTTGAAAAGATGAACACAAAAAAAGTAATTGACACGCTCACTGCAATGGCCGACCAGCGCGGACGGGCATTCAAAATATTGATAGTCGACGACGAAGTCTGGGTACGCGAAGTCTTCAAGGATTTCTGTGAACTCACCGATGTCTTTGATATTGACCTTGCTTCATGCGGCGCCGAAGCCATCGAAAAGGCCGCAACCAAAAAATACGACCTGATAACGCTTGACCTGATCATGCCCGATGTCTCCGGACTTGAAGCTCTTGATGAAATCAAGCGACGGACTCCGCAAGTGCCGGTGATGCTTATTTCCGGCAACTCCACAGAACGGCTCATTCACCAAGCCGGTGTGCTCGGGGCATGCAAAGTCCTCTACAAACCGGTCACAATTGAAAAATTCTTCACCGAAGTTGCCTCGACTCTTTCTCGTGGCGATGATACGACAAGGCGAACTCGGCCGTAGGCCGGGCGCTCTTTGCATGACCCATATCGGACAAAACCCAAAATGGAAAATCATAGGGGCTGACTATGAAAAGTAAGATACATATCCTTGTTGTCGATGACGAAGAAATGATGCGCAATCTTCTCCTGAAGATATTGACCCGAGATGGCTACGCTGTTACCGTCGCCGAAAACGGTAACGAGGCGCTCGCTCGCGTTCGGGCAAACAAGATCGACCTCATTATTTGCGATGTTAAAATGCCGCGGATGAGCGGATTTGAACTGCTCAAAGTCATTAAGGTCGAATTTCCGCATATCAATATGATTATGATGACCGCGTCAGGCGATACGTACATTGTCAAGGACGCTCTTTTGCTCGGCGCCGATGAGTATATTACCAAACCGTTCAAAAGCCATGAAATCTCGCTCGTCGTTGAACGGGCCTACTGGCGAATTCTCTCCGGTATTCCGGCATCCAAGCCTAAAGTCGTCGAGACCTAACCTATGACTACGGCATCCTCCACAGCCGTCAGCCAGCGCATTAAAATAATCGTGGCGAAAGACTTCATGTCCGCCACAATTCTTCTCAAAAAGCTCAAAAGCGAAGAACCCCCATATACCTTTGATGAAATAGTTAACGAGCTGAATGCCGCTGACGTCGTCTCTGGTCTTGACCACGCCGAGATCGCGCGAGTTATCAAAGAAGAAGTTTTCGGCTCGCCAGTTCGTGTCGCTATCGGCATCCAGCCACTTCGCGGCGAACACGCTCAGTTTACATTTCATTTTCAGACCTCGCACTCCTTTTCTCCGAAGGAAGAGAGCGATGGTCATATCGATTACAAAGACATTTCATTCATTCAAAACACCGCCGAGGGAAACCTGCTTGTCAGCAAGACCCTCCCGGAACCTGGAACAGCCGGTCGCACCGTACATGGCAAAGAGATTCTTGGTCCGTCCGGAAAAGACATCCCCTTTTCGGCTGGCGCCAACACGAAAGTCTCCGATAACGGCCTCCAGCTTTTGGCCGCGACAGGTGGGGTGATACTGTACCAGGCCGGGAAAGTATCCGTGAATGATATTTTTATTATCAAAGGAGACATCGATCACACAGTCGGCAATATCGACTGCCGGGGATCGGTGAAAGTCGCGGGCGATGTCAAAGCCGGATTTTCTCTGAAAGTCGACGGCAACATCGAGATCGGCGGCAATGTCGAAGATGCCACGCTCATTGTCGGAGGGAGTATCTTTATCAAAGGCGGTTTCTTTGGCAAAGGAGAAGGGCACATGCAGGCAGGCGGCGATATTGCCATAAAATTTGCCGAAGGCCAGCGTATTTCTGCCGGAAACGATCTTATAGTTACAAGCGAAATAATTAACTGCCATGTTGTCGCCAAAGGACGGGTGCTGGTAAAAGGGAAAAAAGGAAAAATTGTCGGCGGTGATATCCGTGCCGATAAAGAAATCCGCGCCCCTATTCTCGGCTCGGCAGTCGGGACATCGACCCTGCTCACCGTCGGCTATGATTCCGATTTAATGACCCGCTATCATTTCATTAACAAAGAAATCACCCGGCTCACCGACGACGGCGAGCGCATAAAAAATGCCTTAGTGAATTTATACAAACTGGAATTAAACGGCAAACTGCCCGATGACAAACGCGCGATTTTAAACGAACTCAAATCATTCAGGGATTCCCTGCCGGATACTATTGCTCAGTTGACCGCCGAAAAAATAAGCGTCGAAGAAGCGATAAAAAAGCTCACCGATGCAAGAATAGTGGCTGAGGAAATTCTCTATTCCGGTGTGCGGGCGACATTTGGATTGGTCTACCGGATTATCTTCAAAGATATCAAAAAATGCATGCTATCACTTGAAGGCTACCAAGTCCTCATCTCCGAGCTTAAAAGCAACCGACCCTCATAGCCCGCGATTTCAATTTTCTCTTCGTGCGGTCCGACGCGGCGCGGCAATCTCAGTTCTTTCGTGGTTGGTGTACGTCCTCGTGCACCAACTCCATTGAAATCCGTGGTGTCGGGCGCCCTCGCCTGACACTCTGACTGCACTGAAAAAGCTGGGGTCCAGGGTAAATCATCGTACGGGCCAAATCGGCCAGCACCATACTATTGTCGTCTTCTTTCTGGCCACACAAAAACCGCTTGAAATTGGCCAGCCTCTCTTCTATATTCCTTTTCCAAAAAAACTCGTGTCTGTTTTTGTGTTCGGAGAGATGGCCGAGAGGCTGAAGGCGGCGGTTTGCTAAACCGTTATACGGGTTAAACTGTATCCAGGGTTCGAATCCCTGTCTCTCCGCTTTTTTTTGATGTCCATTAAGATGATATCTTCCACGACGAAGAACTATATATGACGAAACAGGTAGTTAGTAGGTCAGTCCGCCGCGGCGGACTGACATCTGTTATTTACTCCCCGAATGATCTACCGAGATTGTCATTTATCATTATCTTCAAGTCTGGGAT